>JABISU010000126.1 GCA_018700255.1 Flavobacteriales bacterium
CTTGAGGCCCAAAGACCTAAACCACCATTTATGTTACTGTATTCAGGTCTATCTTGGATAACACCTGTAATGGGAGAATTAATATCAAGATATATAGCAAGTTGCTCATTTGCTACAATAAGTAAGAAATCAAATGCACGCGATATTTGAACATCTTCATCCCAAATACCTAACTCTCGTGTTATTCGAATATTCTTTTCAAGTCTGGTAGAAAGAGTGCTATAGAATGTTGCCCCACCGAATACCTTGGTTAATTGTTCGCCTCCATCATCATCATTAGGGTCTAATGAGCCTATAGGAATTTCCATTGTTCGGTACTTAGAACTATCTAAAATTGTATGAAAATCATCCGCCCAATAGTTTTCCATAAAATGCACTTTAATGACAGCATCATAGCGCGCCGCCCCTGGTGTTGAAGACCATTTGAAAGTATAATCTGGATATGTTACATTCGTAGTACCCACACTTGCAAATCCCAACTTTAAATCATCTATACCCATGGGAGGTTGAGTTATATTCCCTAAAGTCATAGCTATCATATTCGTGCTTGCTTCAACTTCTGTCGTGTCATCAATCACAATCTCCAGTCGGTAAGATGCATCAGGATTTAGATCATCTCCATCTTGACGACGTGTAGAGACAAAATACTCTCTGTGCTCAGGAGCGAAAAACACCCCGTCATCTTCCTTATCCTGTAACAGAGTGTCGTTCAATTCAAAAACTCTTCCGTCAATTCCATTTATGACCTCAACGAATTGTGCATGAAGTCGAGTAGGATCATACTCAGAAGAGTCGGCGATTTGAGCTACTTGAGTTTGGTCTCCCTCCCCTAACCATGTACGGTTAATGCGAACCCACTGCGTATCTAGCTCAGCATCTAACAGGCCAAAGACTACAGGAATAGATTTGTATGGAGCGGTTAAATCAACGTCAGTTGTACAACTCGACAACCCTATAATGGAAATAAGAAAAAGTAGGTATTTTACTTGCATGTCGCGAAGATACTTATTTAATGTCTAGTAAAAATTCTATTGCGTCTACACCATCAGCGTAATCATCCAAGGCAGGGGATTGAGCCAAACCGAGATTTGTTTGTGCGATTGTAGGCGATTTTTTAGACAAGGCTGACTTGAATTGTGTTGCTCCTGCTCTCGAAGTAACTAACTGAAGTCCATCTTGATAATCAGTCAACTTATTTACTATCTGATGAATTTTGTCATAGCGTTCAATAAATAGAGAACCCACTGGTGACACCCATTGTTCGTCTTCTTTTACTAAAAGGAATCCGTTTTCTATCAAATCATCTCTATTGAGAAGCCAAATAGCTTTGTGATAATCATAGTTGTTCGCATACTTGTTATTCATCGCTAAATCCCCCCACGAAACCCAAGCCCCAAAACACCTGTCTAGATCGAAATCCTTAGGCAAGAATACCTTCGTAGTACTTCTGCACCCCAAGCCAAAATGAGTAAACATATCATCTCCAAGAGCTTTCAATTCCTCTTCTGATTCTAAGCCGTCAAGAACAGCAACACCCGTTCTTTGGGCTCTAAAGAGATGAGGTAAATGTCCGAAATATGCGTCAAAATATCGCATTGTATTGGAACTACCTGTTGCTATTACAGCATCCACTTTACCTAGTTTACCCTCAACAAAAGTAATCCTGCCTTTTAATTTAGGTTCAATATTTTCAATCTCCTGAACAACTCGTTTAGGTAAAACCATATCAACACTCGAGGCCTTAATAGCAACATTGTGGCCAGCTACAACAGAACAAAGAATATCGTGAAACCCAACAAGAGGAAGATTTCCAGCTAAAATAAGCCCCACTCTTTTTCCAGAATCCCCTTCAACAGCATCGGGAAGATCATAATTTAAAAGCCACTTACTCACCTGATCTTCTCCCAATGATTCTCCTATCGACTTAAAGGCTGTCTTTACGCTATCAGCAGTAAACCAACCATTTTGAGCTTCAGCCAATCGCAATAACTCGTTATCATTTGGGGCGTTATGTAGAAACCAAATTCCTAGTTTCAGTAAGACAGGTTGTAGTGTGTTCACTGTATCTTTGTATCTGTAAATTGAAAC
>JABISU010000262.1 GCA_018700255.1 Flavobacteriales bacterium
AACGTACAACCACATTCAGGAGCATCAGCAAATGCCGCAGTTATGCTCGCATGTCTTTCACCTGGTGATACGATTCTCGGTTTTGATCTTTCTCATGGTGGTCACCTTACCCACGGATCTTCTGTAAACTATAGTGGGAAGCTCTATAACCCTGTTTTTTATGGAGTTGATGAGAAGACAGGTAGAGTAGATATGAATCAGGTATCAGAGGTGGCAGAACGCGAACAACCTAAAATGATTATTTGTGGAGCATCGGCTTATGCCCGTGATTGGGATTACGCTAAATTCCGTGAAATTGCCGATAGTATAGGAGCCATCTTACTCGCAGACATTTCACATCCGGCCGGTCTCATTGCTGCTAAATTACTTATTGATCCGATGCCTCACTGTCACGTTGTGACAACGACCACCCACAAAACCTTGCGTGGACCGCGAGGTGGAGTGATTATGATGGGGCAAGATTTCCCTAATCCATGGGGACGTAAAACAATGAAAGGTATTGTACGCCCTATGTCATCTATACTCGATAGTGGAGTTTTCCCTGGAATGCAAGGCGGCCCACTCGAACATGTGATAGCAGCAAAAGCTGTCGCATTTGGCGAAGCCCTAAAGCCATCGTATCGTGAGTACTGTATTCAGGTTGTGAAAAATGCCCAAGCAATGGCTTCAGCTTTTGTTTCTCGTGGCTATCACCTTATTTCTGGAGGAACAGATAATCACCTTATGCTTATCGACCTTCGTAACAAGGACATAACTGGTAAGTCAGCTGAAATTGCTTTAGGAAAAGCTGAAATTACCGTTAATAAAAACATGGTTCCATTCGATACTCGTTCACCTTTTGTAACTTCAGGAATGCGTGTTGGCACTCCTGCCGTTACAACCCGTGGGCTTGTGGAGTCGGATATGGAACAACTCGTAGCTTGGATGGACGAGGCTATTATGAACCATGAAGATGAGTCGGTTCTTGAGAAAATTGGAATGGAGGTTAAGGCTAAGATGTCAACTTTCCCACTTGTAAGTTAAGAAAGTGAGTTAAGAAGGTGAGCTATAATTGAGGTTTAATTCTCCTTGCTTGAAGATTCTCATTTCCGACATCGTCTAATGGATTGAATTTCCCATCAGGTAAACCTAAGAGGGTTATTCTAGTCACCTTTCCTTTTGAGAAGAGCATTTGGATTTGGGAGCAAGTCGCTCTATTTAAACTGAGGTTATCCAAATCATCAGTTGCGTAGTAAAGTGCTCTTCCGTTGCCGATGATGTCAACACTTGACAGTTTCCCCTTCGAAAAATGGGCGAATAAATCTCGGCCTGATATTACGTGGTCTAGAGAGTCATTTGCCGGGCTTAAGACATTTGCATTCCCCATCAATTGCATGTTGTTTGGCCTATTTTCCTTTAGGTTCATTTTCACCGTGTCTCCTGTCATTTCGTCTTCTTCAGACCAAACAACAGGTTTTCCCAACAGCCACATTTCATCAACACTCCTATCCCAAGAAAGCGAATCCCCGCTTCCAGAGAATGCACCCTGTTTAAACACAACCTCACCCGATGCATATAACATTTCTTCTCGTCGTTCAAGTCTAAGAGTGTTCATTTTAAGAGTGTCAAATCCTTCAATATTCACGATTTGGACTAATTTATCAGATAACCCTGTAACTAAATCATAATTTTCAGTACGGGAAGCGAAGGAGCCCTTTACGTTCAGAGTTCTACTACTGTCACTTATCATGACGTGGCCCCAAGCCATACCCTCGTTCTTATCTCGGTTTACAACAATGCTATCTCCAGCTAATAGACCTTGGTCATCCATCATTGATGCCCCGCCAGAAAACCAACCTATACCAGTTTCACCGTTAAACTCTCCTTTCTCACAATTAATAATAGCGCCATTGATTTCAAGATAAGATGATTTGTAAAGCCGCAACGATTTACTATTTCTATCTATAGAAAGCGAGTCAGACTGAATAACATCTTTGAGTTCTACAATTTCAACATTATCTCCAGCATATAATCTATTAGTTATAGAACTGTAAACTCCGAGATTACTAGATAAACGCCGATCTCCCTCAATGATTGTTGCCCTCTCGTAGTATGAAACAAGTTTTGTGTCCAGGTTGTAGGTTAGAGATGGGCAGGAAATATTCAACTCTTCATGATTAAATGTTACGCCACCATTGATGTACACAGAACCTGTATCTGGGTCGAGAACACCATAATCAGCTCTAAGTTTTGTGAAGGGTTCTTGTGATATGACCACGTGTCCAAAGACCTCAAATCGTCCATCGTCAAACCGATACGCACTATCGCAAGTGAGAATTGCATCATCGAAAGCGAGTTTAACATCACCGATAAGTCTAGAAGCGTCGGAAATTTCAGGGTTGCGTTCTATCACCGTTGCTCCTAGAATATTTATTCGAGTCTTTCCGGAATCAGGTGCGGATGTAGAATCAGTTTGGGCTGTGGGAGATAAAGAAGATAAAATAA
>JABISU010000039.1 GCA_018700255.1 Flavobacteriales bacterium
CTCGAAGTCTTACGAGATATAGCGGAGCAGGTGAGGAATGAGATAAGGCAGGTTGATGGAATCGTGGATGCAAGAGTGCTTCAGCGTTTAGACCAACCAACGAAAGAAGTTGATATCGACAGAGAGAGAGCGGCGAGAATGGGAGTGGATCCCGTTGATGCTATTAAGAATATGGTAGCAGCCTTTAGTTCGACAGCGACATTCGATAAATCGTTTTGGATAGATGAAGGAAATGGAAATCACTACTATGTGGGTGTTACTTATCCTGAGTATGAGATAGATGGTGAGGATGTGCTGGGCAGTGTCTTAGTCGCAAGTAAAACACAGGAAAAACCTATTCCGTTTAGAAATTTTTCTATTGTTAGAAATAGAAACACGGCTGTGGAGATTAATCATCACAACCTTTCTCGTGTTTTTAATGTTTATGCCAATGTAGAAGGGCGTGACGTGGGAAGGACTTCTGCTGATATCGAAGATCGTATTGCTGATATAAAGGCCAACCTTCCTCGTGGATACTCACTCGATCTCGATGGTGAGGTGAGCGTTATGCGTAGTTCTTTTGCGAATTTAGGATTGGGACTTGGCTTAGCTCTACTTTTTGCTTATTTGATTGTAGTCCCACTATTCAGATCATTTAAACAGCCCATAGTAATGTTATTAGCGTTCCCTCCAGCTTTAGCAGGAGTTGTGGGCTTACTTTATTTTACCGGAACTCCTCTGAGCATCCAAGCTTTAATGGGAGCTATCATGGTTGTGGGTATTACAGTGTCATATGGTAATCTATTGGTAGATAGAATTAACAAACTCCGCGCAGAAGGAATGCCCTTGGAAGAGGCGTTAACTCAAGGTGCTAAACAGCGTCTTAGACCGATTATTATGACCGCTCTAACTACAGTTTTGGGGCTTTTACCCACTGCTCTGGGTTTCGGTGGATCTTCTATTAATGAACCCTTGGCACTTGCCGTTATAGGTGGTACTGCTATGGCCGCTCTTCTTACCCTTTATGTTGTCCCGGCAGGGTATCGCCTTTTCTCAAAATCAGAATCTGAACTCCGATGAAAATATTTATTCCTTTAATAGCCCTCCTCTCTATTGCTACTTTTAGTAGTTGTGAGGATAAACAGAGCGATGATTCTCCTCAATCTACCTATTCAACGAGTTCTACAAAGATCACAGTTGAGACGGTCTTTCCTACTATGCAGATGTTCCAAAAAGAGCTGAAGGTTGTCGGGACAGTCGATCCACTGCAACAAGTAGACTTACTTCCTCTTGAGTCTGGCTCAATAAAGAGAGTCCTTGTAGATATAGGCGATCGTGTAACTAAAGGAGATTTACTTGTAATTTTAGAGAACCCTATTATTACACGTGAAGTAGAGACACTTAAGGTAGAAGCAGAGGCTGCTAAGAAGCAATTAGACAGGTTGAAAAAGGCTGCAAACACTGCCTCCGGCCTTATCCCCGCCGCTGAGATAGACGCGGCAGAAGCAACTTCTGCAAGAGCGTCATCGGCTCTTTATGCAGGGATGGATAGACTAAGCTTTTTAGAGGTCAAAGCGTCGATTTCAGGCGTTATTACTAAGCGCAATGTTCACCCTGGAGCAGTTGTGGAAAATGGCCTCACAGCTCCCAATCAAACCCCTATGTTAACCATCATGTCTTGCGCAGACATAAGAATAAAGCTACCATACCCTGAGCGTGATATGAGATTTATATACTCAGGAGCAGAGATTGAGTTACACTTCCCAGACTTAGATAAAACCATCAATACGAATGTTACTAGAGTTGCCGCGTCAATAGACTCAGATACAAGGACAGTAGATGTATTCGTAGATATGTCCTCGGCGGATTGTTCCATACGTCCAGGTATATACGTTGAAGGAGCTTTAATTGGAGGTTCTCAGGACAGCCTGCTTTCGCTCCCTTCTGGAGTACGATTTGTAGAGAATGGGCTTCCCTTTGCTTCAGCTGTTATAAATGGGGTAGTAAAGAAAACCCCACTTACGGTACATGCAGAAGATAAACACAGCATAGCTTTTTCTGCAGAAGGAGTGAATTTATCTACAGAGTTTATCATCACAGGTAGAAATCTTGTAAAAGAAGGAGAAGCCGTAAATACAAAGTTGAAGAAATGAATCCCCTAAGACACATGTTTTCATGGGTGTTTCTCGCAATGATATCTTGTTGTTGGGGTAAAGATTTTTTAGCCCAAACCCAGACTCTTCCACCTACGCTCACCACTGAACTAGTAATTGAATTGGCGCTTTCGTCACCAGTATTTCACAATGAAGCCACAGCACGATTGAATCTAGCCAGTGGGAAGTTAGAATCTGCTAGAAGATGGTGGATGCCATCAACAACGTTAGGTGCTACTAGATTTGTTCACTCGGGTAATGCTCTAAACGCTAATGGTGAAATGTTTACTGATGTCGATTCTCGAAGCGCTGAATTGGGATTTGCATTAAGCTTTAATGCAGATGCCAGTCGCGGATTATCAGGCGTTAAATCAGAGCGACTTTCTTACCAAGCAACAATACAAGAAGTCAAGTCTGATAGAGACGCGTTTGTCTTGTCTTGTATAAACACCTTTATTTCTGCAATTGCAGCAAAACGTGATTATGATTTTCACAAGTTAGCTTTAGAGGAGCTCCTTTCATTCGAAATACAATACCAAGCTCTCGCTGACTTGGGACTTAGGCCTCAATCTGATGCTCTTTCAGCAAGAACTGAAAGACTGCAGTTAGAAAGTTTACTACTTACACTCAATGCGAACATTGCTCTTGCAACGGCAGAATTGAGAGGAGCGTTGGGGATGTCAATGAGTCCGGACATTGATAGTGTTTGGCCTATTCCTGATGAAAGACACTCATTAGATTTGATAGAACAATTTGGATCGGATGTCTTTACCAATTTCTTCGGGGATAAGAACCTTCCCGCAAGGCAAGCTTTGATCTATAGGGTAGACCAGGCAAAGGCAAATATGAGGGGAGTATTGGAGGAGGTTTGGGCTCCAGAATTGAGGTTCAATCCCATGTATAGTTCCTTCGGAACAGAATTTCTTTCTACCTCTATGGCACCTACGAATGATTGGTTGACTTCACTTGTGTTTTCTTTTCCAATCGAGAATCTGTTGCCTGGAGGGAAAAGGAAGCAAACCGCAGCTTTAGTGGATTATTATGAGGCTAGATTGTCGGAATGGGATCTTAGGCATTTAGCTTATGTTGAGGGGCTTGTCGAGAGAATTCAACTAATTAGTGAAGCATTAGAAAGCTCAGAACAAGCTGTGTCATCTGCCGACTTATCGCTTTCAGATGTAGTTCTTCGCATGACCCACGGGATTGTGGATCCAGTTGAACTCCTGTCTGTCCAAAGAGCTAGATTGAATGCTCATTCAAGAGCTATATCATTGAAGGAGCAATTACTTAAGTTAGAGTTTGAGCTTATATCCAAAACCAATCCCAAATGGAATTAAGATTCTTCATATTTAACGTATTTGCCGTTCTGGGAATTCTCACAGGCTCTATTGCCAACGCCCAATACTCATTGGTTGTTGAAACAGAACCATCTGTCTCAAGCGAGATGTTGAGATATCAAATTTATTTAAAGTTTGAAAACCCTACTGACAGGTTGAGCGCGATATATGGAACGGACTTAAATCACATGTGGATAGAGGCTCCAGAGGGTGTGTTCAATAGCCCTTTTAATGGTGGTTGGTCTGCCGCGGGTATGAATTCTCAATTTTTTGATGCTATGCCCACTTTACAGGACGATTCTTATGGAACTATAAATCTTACAACATCTGCTTTTCATTCTCCTGAAGGTTCACAAGATCCTATGATGGTGGAGGA
>JABISU010000166.1 GCA_018700255.1 Flavobacteriales bacterium
GAAGTCGCCTCCTGAGTTAAAGTCAGCTAATGATGTTAAAGCTGCATCGAAGGCATTATTCAAGCCATCATCGTCTCCTGGCTCAGCTCCGATAGTAAACCAACTGTCAAATTCTAAAGATGGAAATGCCGAGAAAAATGCTGGATTTATTCCTCCACCGAAATCAGATCCAACAGCATCGTTGTAGAAGCCATCTACAGCAGATGAAGTCATCTCCCAAGGATTTGTATCTGTTCCATACATGGCTGTTACTTCAGCAGCATCTGCAGTGAAATTAGCGAAAAGACGGTAAGTAGCAGCTCCAGTTCCTAATGGATCAGATGAAACAACCTCGTAAGAAAGACCTGTACAAAGACCGTCTCCTGTTGGGTCTTGAGCGAAAAATTGAATTGCGGAAAATAAAAAGGCAATTAAAAGTATATATTTCTTCATTTTAAATGTATTAATTTAATTATTTGTGGAGCTATCATTTTTAGATGACTAGCGGACATCTAAGATAAGACATAATATTTATTATGTGCATAAAACATCAAATTCACTTTGCTTAAATAAGTGTGATATTTGCAATTCATTATAGAATAATGGAAAGTCATCTAACAACATCTTGGGAAAACAATCTTAGCTTGGCTTCATCTGAGGCTTCAAGCATTCTGGTGATTGCTGATAGTAATCTTCCTAAGTCATACAGCAAAGGGGTTCTAGATATTTGCAAAAAAGAATCCCCCACTCATATGATTTCACTTGAGGGCGGTGAAGGAATTAAAACCCTATCGCAGGTTTCTAAAGTTTATTTACATCTTGAAAAGATGGGAGCAGATAGGAAAAGCTTAGTCGTTTGCTTGGGAGGTGGGACGATTACAGATATGGGTGGATTTGCAGCTAGCACATATAAAAGAGGAGTGAGTTTAATTCATCTCCCCACAACCGTTTTAGCAATGGTGGACGCCGCTATTGGTGGTAAAACGGGAGTAAATACAGAGATGCAAGCAAACTTTGGGCTTTTAAAAAACCAAATAGGAACTTTCTACAATCCTAAAATGGTGGGGATTAATCACAATTGGTTGCAGAGTTTAAATGAGGAAGAAATCCTTAGCGGATGGGGAGAAATGGTTAAGCACGCATTGTTAAAAGGAGGAACACATTTAAAAGATTTAATGAAACTCCGTCCAGAGTTAAAGGACCTATCAGCTTTGCTTATTAGTTCTGCTAGAATTAAAGAAGCTATAGTGAATCGTGATGAGAAAGAGATCGGTGAACGTGCCTCATTAAATCTTGGTCATACTGTTGGTCACGCGATTGAGAGTTTAGCTCATGATAAGGGGTGTGAAATGAAACACGGAGTTGCTGTTGCTTGGGGACTAGTATTTGCTTTAGAGGCTTCTGTGATGAAAATGGGGTTTGATAAAACTACTGCTGAGGAGCTGCAAAACTGGATAGTTTCGTGGATTCCAAAGGGTATAGAGGTAGATGGAGCTGATGCTGTTTGGTCTAAAATGTCGCATGATAAGAAAAACGTAAAAGGCAACGTTATAGACGTGTTGATGCTCGCGCCTGGGGAAGTCATATGGGACTTTGTATGGGAACGCGAAGAATTCACAATCTTATGGGAGAAGTTTCGAGGACGATACGCCTGAATCATCCGCTTATAAATATATTTGTAGTCAAATGGAACAAACTGCTGCGGAATTAGCAATACTATTAGATGGATCCGTTTCTGGAAATCCAGAGACGAGAGTTCGTAAACTAGGGAAGATAGAATCAGCGGGGACTGGTGCTGTAACTTTCTTAGCCAACAAGGAATATGAGAAGTTTGTTTATTCAAGTTGCGCTTCCGTTGTTGTAGTGTCTAAAGATTTTAAACCGAAAAAAGACCTTCCCCCAGAAATGACTTTGGTAAGGGTCGATGATCCTTATTCAGCTTTCGCAAAGTTGTTGGATGCATACGATAATATCCTGAAACGCGATGAAGGAGTTCATTCAACAGCAATCATCCATCCTGATGCAATTATCGGTGATGCATGCGCAATAGGCCCTGGAGTGGTTATAGACAAAGGAGCTACAATTGGAGACAGAACGGAACTTAGAGCTCATGTTTATATAGGACGGGATGTAACCATTGGGACTGATTGTATGTTTTTTTCAGGAGTGCGTATACTAGACAGGTGCCATGTTGGTAATCGATGTACAATTCAAGGTGGAACAGTAATCGGATCAGATGGGTTTGGGTTTGCACCGAAAGACGATGGGTCTTATGCTAAAGTTCCTCAAACTGGAAATGTGATTATTGAAGATGA
>JABISU010000263.1 GCA_018700255.1 Flavobacteriales bacterium
ATAAGTGCAAGTGCAATAGCAAGTTCGATATACCTGTCCGAACCCACCACCGCAATAGAAGTCAGTCCAGCTGCCACCAGTAAAGAGTCCATTGCAACGGGTCCTACGGCGAGCTGCCTTGAAGTCCCCGTAAGAGCGTAGATCACTTGCGGAACCAGTGAAGCGTATAGTCCATAAACCATAGGTAGACCAGCAATTAATGCATAAGCCATCCCCTGAGGAATAAGCATAATTCCAACGGTAATTCCTGCCGGAAGATCCTTAAAAAAATCTGATTTAGAATAACTTGGAAGCCAATCTAGTATGGGAAGTGTTTTTTTAATCACGAATAGCAAAATTAAGCAAAAAAAAACGAGCCGCTTTCTGCAACTCGTCTAGTGCCCAGAGCGGGACTCGAACCCGCACGCCCTAACGGACACATGGCCCTCAACCATGCCTGTCTACCAATTTCAGCACCTGGGCGGTGCGTTTCGGCGTTGCTTAATTCGCGTAGTCTTAAAGATTGTGTGACCTGGCTGGGACTCGAACCCAGGACCCTCTCATTAAAAGTGAGATGCTCTAACCAGCTGAGCTACCAAGTCAATTCCCCCTTAAGGGGCTGCAAAGATAGTTAGAATCCTTATTTTCCAAAGAAGTTTTGAATATTATTTTTTTACTTTTCATTCGCTATCATTCATTGATTATCTTGCAACATCATTACCTGCATTATGAAACATACTTTTCTTATTTTTTCGACGGTTTTACTGACTACTCTGTCTTCAGATAATATTACAGCCCAAACAAATACCGACCTGCCAGGTTCAGAAGTTATAACCTCTATCTATCCTGAGTTATCTCTTAATTCAGATGAAGGTATGCGACTTTGCTGTTTTGCAGCTTATGGATGGTATTCTACTCCGAAATTGAAGTTTGAAACAAATGCTCAACCCCTTCCTGGAGAGGGTGATGATATAGCAAAAAGGCTTTTAAATGCAGATATTGTTTCGGAATTTGAGGAACAGTTCTTCATTATGGAAAACGATATCTATGTAGTGGTTTCTAAAATCGACATATTTGAAAAACTACTAACCAGGTATATTATTAATGCAAATGCTAAGACAAAGTAATCATGAAAAAATCATTACTACTTCTTTGTGTTTTTGTTTTAACAGCTAGCTTTAGTGCCCAAGAGATTAGTATATCGTCTACAGATTCTTATACTGCTTGCGAAGGAGCTGTTGTAGATTCAGGTCTAAGTGCGGCTGATTATGGAGCAAATGAGAATGAAACTATTACCTGGTGTCCAGAAGCGCCTGAAACAGTCCTTAATTTATATTGGGTAGTTTTCGATTTAGACGCTGCTTCTACAATAACATTATATGATGGGGATGATAATACTGCTCCATTAATTGGCACATATTCAGGAGATGAACTACAAGGTCAAGATATCTTTTCAGGAGTGGATAATACCACAGGTTGTATTACAATTGAATTTACTTCAGGGGCTGGAAGTTCTGGCAACTTCGGAGCCTATGCTTCGTGCGGATATCCTTGTGACCGTCCTTTTGCAATTGTAAACCCAACGGAATTACAACCTCATTATGCTTGTTTAAATGAGCCTGTTTATCTTGAAGCACTTTCTTCAACTGTTGCTGATGGCCAGGAACTTGTAAGTTGGGTTTGGGATCTTGGAGATGGAAACATTGATAATACATCAGGGCCTATACTTGAGCATATGTATACTTCGCCTGGACTGTATACTATGAACCTTACGCTTACGGATGATAATGATTGTCAGAATAATAATATACTAGACTATGATATCTTAGTCTCGACTAACCCGGATTTTACTGGCACATCATCAGATCTCACTATGTGTGTAGGAGATGAGGTGGATATTACCGGAGTAGTTGAAGGAGTTCTATACACGGCAGAGCCAAGCGTGGATTTTGGAGACGGTTTGTATATTCCCGATGATCAATCCCAATGCTTTTACAGCCAATTGACATTCACTAGCTTCTATCCAGGTGCTGTAGTAAACGATGCAAACAATGATATAATAAACACATTTATCAATTTTGAGCATAGTTTTATGGGTGATTTGACAATTTCATTTATTTGTCCAAACGGCCAATCTATACTAGTACATCAGCAAGGAGGAGGTGGGACATATTTAGGCATACCTATTGATGAGGATGCAGGAGAAAACCCTGGAATTGGTTGGGATTACTATTGGGAGCCAGGGGCAACAAATGGAACTTGGGAAGCAAACGCTGGAGGAACTCTTCCTGCAGGGTCATATGAATCCGTTCAGCCCTTTACCAACTTGAATGGTTGTCCATTAAATGGCACATGGGAAATTGAGGTTTGTGACCTTTGGTCTGTCGATAACGGTTTTATTTTTGATTGGTCTATTGAATTTGCTCCGGAACTTTACCCTGAAGCAGTGACATTTACTCCGACGTTCGGACCTGAATGTGACTCAACTTGGTGGGATGGACCTTCAATCATCGATGATGGAGGAGATTGTAATATTGTAACTATTTCGCCTCAATTTATAGGAGAGGAGTCGTACACATATATGGGTCAGAATGACTTTGGCTGTTATTACGATAGAACTATCGATGTGACTGTTGTCGGTACTATCCCTACAGTTACTGCAAACCAAACCCAGTATTGTGGCTCTCCTGTAATCATGACTGCAAATGTTGGAGATGTAGACCCAGATGATTGCGATTTCACTTGGACTCCTACGGACTATCTTAACGATACGGATGTACAATCTCCTACGATAGATGGATTGGAAACAACAACGGAATATACAGTTTCTGTTAGCTATTCTACAAATGGTCTAACTTGTGTGAGCGAGGCAGCAATCGATATAGAAACTTGCGAGATTACGATTCCAAATGTTTTTACTCCGGACAACTTAAATGTTGGAGGAAATAACACTTGGAGAGTAGATGGACTTGAAGGATTTGATGGAGTTCAGTGTTATATATATAACCGTTGGGGTACAGTTGTATTCGAGCACATAGATTTCGGGCATTCCGCAGGATGGGATCCGGGTGTTGATGGAGCACCTGAAGGGGTTTATTACTATGTACTTGAAATCCCTTGTAATGAAGGAGACCAAATCGTAACAGAGCAAGGAGACGAAATCACTGAATTCGACTGCGATGGTATGGTACCATTCACAGGTACGATACACCTATTCCGCTAGGACGGGCTCCGTCACAGGTGTCCATTCCTCAAGAGGGAATACCTCTGCAATCTTTTGATATACTACTGAAGGGATGATGTATCCTACTTTTACGGCGTTCATATGTCCTGAAGCTTTGTCATACGCATCTCGAACATCGGCTGCTGAAACGAGGATATATTGATTGGCCTCTTTTTCAACACCCTTGCTTTCGTCAACGGTAGTGAGCGATATTTTCACTCTAAACCACTTGTCGCACTCAGCAAAGCGGATAACTTCGATAATAGTGGTCTTCGTGATTTGTGTTATTTCAAAAGGCCTAATGCCCTCAGACTCAAGAATTTCAACCATTCGTGTCTCTGCCTCGGTATATGTGTAAGCATCTAAAACAAACTGCTCTGTTTTCTTCGTTTCATTGCCCTCTGAATTGGGCTTCATATAACTAACCTTACAATTAAACCAATGCTTTTTCATAAAGTAAAATTAGGTGGCTTATTCACAAATTGATTTTTGAGAATTCCCACAATCTTACCACAATTTTACCAAATCACTTCACTATCTTTCTTCTTGTGAAACGTGAAGATAATTATAGGCACAAAGGCCTACGTAAACAGCTCGTGAAAGAGCTCCGCTCGCAAAAGATTTGTAGTGAGAAAATCCTTGCTGCCATTGAGAAAGTGCCTCGCCACTTCTTCTTAGATTCCACGTTCGAACAATTTGCATATACGAATAAGGCGTTTCCTATCCCAGCAGGCCAAACAATTTCTCAACCTCAAACCGTAGCTCAACAATCCGAACTTCTTAATTGCTCACCCGGAGATAAAGTCCTCGAAATCGGTACCGGTTCCGGATATCAATGTGCAGTTCTGTGTGAGCTTGGTATGAAAGTGTATTCTATTGAACGTCAAAAGGAACTCCACAACCTTGCTGGACCACTCCTCGCAGAAATGGGCTACGAACCCACACTCTATTACGGTGATGGGTATAAAGGAAAAGAAGTGTTCGCTCCTTACAAAGGTATTATCGTTACATGCGGCGC
>JABISU010000264.1 GCA_018700255.1 Flavobacteriales bacterium
GTTATTGATATAAGACATTGGTTATCTTGTGACATTCCAAAACTCGCTCCCCTAGACTCCAATACTCCTATGACTGTATATCTTGACCCCGATAATAAAAGATTGGATCCCACGACTTCCTCCCATGGTTCGAACAGTTTATCCTTGATATTAGAGCCGATAATTATAAGTGGAGTACCAGCCTTAATTTCAGAGTTAGAAAAACCACGGCCAATAGATAAAGGGATATTTGAGACATCTAGATAGTTTTCATCAACACCTAGGACTTGAATATTGGGATCAGTTCTATTTGAGTTCCTACCTATAATTGATGTGCCTGAAGCGAATATTGAAGAGGAGACTAATAAATCTGAGCGTGATAGTTGAGAGAATTGTCGAGCTTCCCTAAAAGTAATGGGAGTAGATGGGGCTGGACGCTTTCCTTTAAAGAAACCGGAATTACGTTTGGGATTAATCGTAAAAGAATCAGTTCCAAGTGAGGAAAATTCGACCCGTATGTTTTCTTTGAGTGATTCAGTGGCTGTAACCATTGCGATAAGGGCCATGATGCCCATTCCTATTATCCCAACTGTTAGAGTGGTACGTAATGCCTGTCCACGTATGGAGCCGATTGCAACATTTATTTGTTCAATTAAAACAGAACGGGTTAACCTCATGCCCCGAAGGTACTGCCCTATCTTTGCACTCTGAAACAAAAATCACAGAACATGACTTTTGACATTGATATGATCAAAAAAGTGTACGCCAGATTTCCTGAGCGTGTAGAAGCGGCGAGAGAATTAGCTGGACGTCCTCTTACTTTAGCAGAGAAAATTTTAAATGCCCACCTTTGGGATGGAAAACCTACACAGGTGTATCAACGCGGGATTGACTACGTCGATTTTGCGCCTGACCGCGTTGCGATGCAAGATGCTACAGCACAAATGGCTCTCCTTCAGTTTATGCAAGCAGGGAAGAAAAAAGTTTGGGTACCTTCAACGGTACACTGTGATCACCTCATCCAAGCGAAGGTAGAAGCAAGTTCTGATTTACAGAATGCGATTAACTTAAATAACGAAGTTTACAATTTTCTCGAATCTGTTTCAGATAAGTACGGAATAGGGTTTTGGAAACCAGGAGCAGGAATCATCCACCAAGTAGTACTTGAGAATTATGCCTTTCCAGGAGGTATGATGATAGGAACTGACTCACATACGGTGAATGCTGGTGGACTTGGAATGGTAGCTGTTGGTGTTGGTGGAGCTGATGCCGTTGACGTAATGGCAGGCCTTCCTTGGGAGTTGAAATGTCCTAAGCTTATCGGAGTTAAGTTAACTGGAAAGTTAAGTGGTTGGTTAAGCGCTAAAGATGTAATCCTTAAAGTTGCAGGTATCCTAACTGTTAAAGGAGGTACAGGAGCTATAGTTGAGTATTTCGGTGATGGAGCTATAGGTCTTTCTTGTACAGGTAAAGGGACGATTTGTAATATGGGTGCTGAGATCGGAGCGACAACATCTTTATTCGGGTATGACGAAAGTATGGGGCGTTACTTAAGAGCTACTGGGAGAACAGAAGTAGCCAATGCCGCAGATGTCATAGCTCCACACTTAACAGGTGATCCTGAAGTTTATGCTGACCCAGAGAAGTATTTTGATGAGGTTATAGAAATAGATTTGAGTGAGCTTGAACCGCATCTCAACGGACCATTTACTCCAGATCTAGCTACTCCTGTTAGTGAGATGAAGGAGGCTGCTAAGAAAAATGGTTGGCCAACTTCTATCGAGTACGCTCTTATCGGATCTTGTACGAACTCAAGCTATGAGGATATCTCAAGATCGGCTTCTATTGCTCGCCAAGCAAATGAACTAGGCATCGAATCGAAAGCAACTTTAAATATTACTCCTGGTTCTGAGCTTGTTCGTTACACGATCGAGAGAGACGGTTTAATCTCCACTTTTAAAGAAATGGGAGCAAATGTTTTCGCTAACGCTTGTGGACCTTGCATAGGCCAATGGGCTCGTTCTGGATCTGAGAAGCAAGAAAAAAACTCTATTGTTCACTCCTTTAATAGAAACTTCTCAAAGAGAGCTGACGGAAACCCGAACACTCACGCATTCGTAGGTTCTCCGGAGCTTGTAACGGCTATTGCACTTGCTGGAGATTTAACCTTTAATCCTCTTACGGATCCTCTTTACACGAAAGACGGAAAGCAGATTATGCTTGATGAACCTAAGGGTCAGGAGCTTCCAGAAAAGGGATTCGAAGTTGAGGATGCGGGTTATCTAGAACCAGCAGAAGACGGTTCTGAGATAGACGTTAAAGTCGATCCGACCTCTAAGCGTTTGCA
>JABISU010000171.1 GCA_018700255.1 Flavobacteriales bacterium
CGCTCTATGGAAGATGCCTCTGGAGTTGACTTAGATTGGTTCTGGAGAGGATGGTTCTATACAAACGATCACGTTGATATTGCTATGGAAGACATTAAGTGGATGCAAATCGACACTCAAAATCCAGATGTAGAATCTACATTCAATAAATCTGCTTCGGATGGTGAGCCAGCAGATATTACTTACGAGCGCAACCTAACAGACACTCCAGAGACTTATTTAGAAGCTGACCCAACCTTAAACGACTATTACACTACTACAGGTAAGTTCGAAGTCCTAGAACTCGACAGGGTAGAGTACCGTGAATTGTTGGATGGTATGTCTGAGGAAAATATCGCCATGCTTGCTAGTGGAAATAACTTCTATGAGATTACATTTAGAAATATCGGAGGCTTAGTTATGCCGCTAATAGTAGAATTCGAATATGAGGATGGAGAGAAAGAGATTCGCCGCATACCTGCTGAGGTTTGGCGTATGAGCGAACCAACAGTTACTAAGGTTTTCGCTACAGATAGACCAGCTGTAAGAATCGTTCTCGACCCTATGCTAGAAACAGCTGACTGCGACCTGTCTAACAATAGCTGGCCTCCACGACCTGAGCCGACTCGCTTCGAAATATTTAAGCAGAATGGAAGTGGATATAGTCGCTACGGCGCACAGGGAGACAACCCTATGCAAAGAGCGCTCAAGAATGAAGAGTTATTAAATAAAGAGGGCGCTTCAGAATAACAAATCCTAATTTTATGTGAGCATCAATATGATGATGCTCAGGCAACCTATTGCCAGGCCAGACCAAGCGACTTTGCTTGGTCTGTCTTTGTATATAGCCACAGCACTTAGAGTGCTAAACAACACCACTCCGATATTAACCACTGGAATTATTACAGATTTATCAATACCCGGAATGCCGTAAGCTCCAAGTAGAAAAAATAACGAGCCGAAGTTTACCACTCCTAATAGTAAACCTGCTAGGATGTCTTTTTTATCAGGAATCTTAGAAAACCCGTTTTGAAAAAGCCAAATCCCGGCACCAAGAATAAACGCAACTGTGAATGGTATAGATGTGAAAGCCATAGCGTACTCAGAAGATGGAATAAATTCTGGGCCGCTAAACCATGCGAAAACCAAATCAATAGCTCCGCTGCCTGTGAAAATAATAATAGGAAGAATAAATGCCCACTTTGAGTGTGAACTGTGTTTAGAATCATTCCCAAGAGAACTCAAAACGATAGCTGATAAAGCGAGAACAAGAGCTAGGGATTTAAGGCCAGTAATGATATCGTTAGGGTCAATGATTAAAAAAATCACTACAGGGATTACTAGGCTTAGTTTAGAAGCTATTGATGACACTGCTACTCCTAGCTCAGCAGTGCATTTGGCCATTATATTAAATAGGTAAAGAAAGAGAGCACCCATAATAGCTGTTGTGAGAAACCAAGGCATTTCGTATGCCTTTTTCATCATAGGAATGCCTCCCGCTAAATTCCAGCCAAGTGTAGAAGCAACCCCGTAATTAACAACAATCGCAGTAAATCGATCAACGCCCCATTTTTCAAACGCTCTAAAGGTTAGGAAAACTCCTCCGGTCGCAATTATTACTAATAAAATATAAATCATCTTCGAATGTAATGCCACAGAGCATCAGCACCAACGGAAGTTTCATAGACTTTTCCACTTTTATATTGTGTGATTTGCGGCGCTTTAAGCCCGCTCCCGAATTCCCTCCCCCCTTTAAAAACGTAAATCTCATTATAAAGGCCCTGTTCTAAAAATTTCCCGTGGGTAAATGCTCCACCCTCAACTAATAAACTATGGATTCCGTTCTTTCTTAGTTTTCGAAGAATTACTGGTAAACCTCCTTCTAGCCAAGGTTTTACTTCAGCTCCCAAGATGTCCCTTTTTAATCCCGGTTTACAAATTATCCAAGTCTCTCCATCATTACTAATCATCTTCAACTTAGAATCAGCAAGCCTCAACTCAGGGTCAATAACAATCCTCACAGGATTTAGCCCTTTCACTTCGCGAACATTTAATGACGGGTTATCCACTTCAGCAGTTTTCCTTCCTATAAGTATTCCAGAATTTTCGGCCCTTAACTGGTGAACATGGCGCATAGTCTCAACAGAAGTAATTGCAAAACCACCTCTGCCTTTTGCTGCTGACATTTCTGGGTCCATATATCCGTCAAGAGATTGAGCCCATTTCAGAATTATATAGGGGAGATCAGATTTTTGTAGGTGTAAAAACTTTCGGTTCATCAATCGAGCTTCTTCTTCTAAAACCCCACACATAACTTCCAACCCAGCGTCCTTTAGTAAGGAATGTCCAGAACCACTAACTATAGGGTTGGGATCTTCTAGAGCGTAAACAACTCTGCCAACACCTCTATCTATAAGCAGATTTGCGCATGGTGGTGTCTTTCCGTGATGGCTACATGGCTCAAGTGTAACATATGCAGTAGCGCGAGCTAGAACCTCACGACTTAATTCAGGAATAGCAGCCAGAGCATTCACCTCAGCGTGCCCTTCTCCATATTTTTCATGGTACCCTTCTGCTATAGCCTTTGAATCTAAAACGATTACACAACCAACCATGGGATTAGGCAGGGTAGAGGAGCTACCCTTTTCAGCAAGCTCTAAAGCTCGCTGCATCCATTTTGTGTCATCTTTTTGAATCAAGACGGGCTCTTAGTGTATTTTGCAAAAGGGTGGCTATAGTCATTGGGCCCACTCCGCCAGGAACTGGGGTAATCAAGCTGCACTTCTCAGCTACATTATCAAAGTCTACATCACCTGTCAACCTCCTGCCTGACTTCCTACTTGAATCTTCTATGCTGTTTATCCCCACATCAACTACAACAGCACCTTCTTTTACCATATCTGCTGTAACAAAGTGTGGTCTTCCAACTGCTGCTATAATAAGGTCCGCTTTTAAGGTGTGAGATTTTAGATCTACAGTTCTGCTGTGGCACTGCGTAACTGTACAATTACCAGGCTCTGCGTTTCTGCTTAAAAGCGAAGTCATAGGATTTCCCACAATATCGCTCCGCCCTATCACCACAGCATGCATCCCGGTAGTCTTCACACCATTTCTCTCAAGTAAAATCATTATTCCCCCAGGTGTGGCAGGCAAGAATGTAGGAAGCCCTAATGCCATACGCCCCACATTTTCAGGATGAAATCCATCTACATCTTTAGATGGCTTTACCGCTTCAATCACTGCTTGGTTATCTATATGAGAGGGAAGGGGGAGTTGGACAATAAATCCATCAATAGAATCATCTTCATTCAGCTCTTGAACGATATCTAACAGCTCTGCTTGGGAAATATCTCCATCTCGCTCAATAAGCGAACTTTCAAATCCTGCTTTTGCACACGCTTTCACCTTATGCCCTACATAAGATTTGCTCGCTGGGTCGTCTCCAATCAATATTGCCGCTAAATGTGGTTTGCGACCACCATTAGCTACGTGCGCTTCAACTTCAGCTGCAATCTCAGTCTGAATTTCTAATGAAAGCTTCTTTCCGTCAAGTAATTTCATCTTCCACGACTCATTCCAGGCATAGGTAAACGTCCTCGCCCTTTTTCACCTCCTTTATTCATCATCTGCATCACCTTTCTCATATCCTCAAATTGTTTCAGTAGCTTATTAACCTCCTCAATTTCAGTCCCACTCCCTCTAGCAATCCTCTTTTTCCTACTTAAGTCTAAACTCCGGGGCATCGATCTCTCCTTAGGAGTCATACTCCTTATAATAGCTTCAACTTGATTAAAGGCATTGTCATCAATATCGACACCTCTTAATGCTTTACCCATTCCTGGCATCATACCTAATAGGTCTTTAACATTACCCATTTTACGAATCTGCTGTATTTGGGATAAAAAGTCTTCAAGGTCAAACTTGTTTTTACGAATCTTCTCTTCTATTTTCTTTGCCTCCTTATCGTCCACGACTTGCTGAGCTCGCTCGACAAGTGTAACCACATCTCCCATACCTAATATACGCTCCGCCATTCTATTCGGGTGGAAAATCTCAAGAGCGTCCATTTTTTCTCCAACTCCGACAAATTTAATCGGCTTACCTACTATACTAAATATCGAGAGCGCTGCACCTCCTCGTGCGTCACCATCTAATTTCGTGAGGATAACACCAGTGAAATCGATTCTATCATTAAAGGCCTTGGCTGTTTGTACTGCGTCTTGACCCGTCATGGCGTCAACTACGAAAAGCGATTCGTTGGGTTTAATAGCGTTATTAATCGCCTCGATCTCATCCATCATCTTAGAGTCCACGGCCAAACGACCCGCCGTATCGACTATAACAGCTCCGAATCCGTTCTTTTTAGCATACTCTACTCCACGCTTTGCAATCCCGACAGCATCGATGACACCTGGCTCTGCAAAGACTTCAACCCCTACCGACTCGCCCACGACCTGTAATTGATCGACCGCCGCAGGACGGTATACATCACATGCAACTAAAAGCGTCTTCCTATTTTTATCTGTAATATACTTAGCGAGCTTCCCGGCATGAGTAGTCTTACCGGCTCCTTGTAGTCCCGCCAGTAAAATCACTGAGGGCTTAGCCTTGAGCTCAAATGGCGCTGCCGCCTTGCCCATAAGTTCGGTAAGTTCTTCTTGCGTGATCTTAATAAGAAGTTGACCAGGCTTTAGCGCCGTCAGAACTTCCTTGCCCAATGCCTTCTCTTTGACATTTTTCACAAAGGTTTTCGCCGTTTTATAATCAACATCCGCATCGAGTAAAGCCTTTCTCACTTCCTTTAAAGTGTCCCCAACATTTACTTCAGTAATGGAACCATGACCTTTAAGTACCTTAAAAGCTCTCTCAAACCGTTCTTGTAAGTTGTCAAACATAGTGTTTCGTCTTATTAGATTGCGAAGTTACGAGGTTAGCTTTAACTTGCTTCCAGAACTGACGAGTTGTTGTTTTTTATCGATGAATGATAATTTTTTAAAGTTTATTGTGTCAATAGCTTCGACTTGTCGTATATTTATCGAGTAAAAATCTTTCAAATCATGCGTAAGTATATAAGTCTCGCCTTTATGGCCTTCCTATCTTGTTCAATGCTAACCAACGTCTCTGCTCAGTATTCACTGACCATTGAGAGTTCTGAAGCGTTGTTCGTACCAGGTAATACTGTGTACCGTTTTTATGTTAATATGGCTGATGCTTCTGATAAGTTCAGTGCCGTTTTCGGTAATGATCAAGATCCATTGGTAATTAATTCTCCCGACGGAATCTTCAATAGCCCATATAATGCTAGTTGGAGTGCTTCGGGACTTAATCCAGCTTTCTTACCTGTCTTTCCTGATATGGCTGAAGACTCATATGCGACTATAGGCCTTGATGGTCCTGCAGTTTCACCTGCAGCTGACCCATCTCTTGTTGAGGATGTTGCCTTATCTCCTACAATAAGTAGTTATTTTGTAGGTGGAGGAACATCTCTTAATGTAAACACATTAACAGGTGGTTCTTGGTATGTATTAAATACCGCTGCTAACGCTTTACCTGATGCAGATTTAAGAGTGCTTGTTATGCAAATCACTACTCCTGGACACTTAAGCGGAACTTTAAACTACCAAATATTCCCATTGGGAGTAGGAGCTGACCAAGTTCAACTAAGCGAAGACTTCAATACGCAAGGTCCTGTATCTGGTTGTATGGATGCAACAGCTTGTAACTACGACGAGGCTGCGACGGTAGATGATGGTTTGTGTGATTATTCTTGTATTGTACCAGGTTGTGTGGATGTATTAGCTTGTAACTACGATCCAGCGGCAACCGTCGAAGACGGTAATTGTGAATATTGTCAGGGTTGTGGTCCGGCTGCAGAAGGAGTTCCCTACACTTTAACAGTAGAAAGCTCTGCTGCAGTTCACGTAGCCGGTAACACTGTGTATCGTTTCTATGTAAACCTACTCGACCCAACAGATAAATTCAGTGCCGTTTTCGGTAATGATCAAGATCCATTAGTGATTAATACACCAGATGGATGCTTCAATAGCCCATATAATGCTAGTTGGAGTGCTTCGGGACTTAATCCAGCTTTCTTGCCTGTCTTTCCTGATATGGCAGAGGATTCTTATGCAACTATAGGCCTTGATGGTCCTGCGGTTTCTCCTGCAGCTGATCCATCTCTTGTTGAGGATGTTGCCTTAGTTCCTACAATAAGTAGTTATTTTGTAAATGGAGGAACATCTCTTAATGTTAACACATTAACAGGTGGTTCTTGGTATGTATTAAATACTGCAGCTAACGCTCTTCCTGATGCGGATTTAAGAGTGCTTGTTATGCAAATCACTACTTCAGGAACTGTTAGCGGTACTTTAAACTACCAAATATTCCCATTAGGAGTAGGAGCAGACCAAGTTCAAGTAAGTTTAGACTTCGACGGAGCTGGAACATTTGGAATTGGTTCTGTTGCTAATGCTTGTGGTTGTACAGATGATACAGCAACTAACTATGATTCTGCCGCTGATTACAATGATGGTTCATGTGAGTACGAAATATATGGATGTACAGATGATACAGCTTGTAACTACGATGCTGATGCAAACACGGACGACGGAACTTGTGAATATACTGATGAGTGTGGAATTTGTGGCGGTTCTGGAATTGCTGAAGGCGATTGCGACTGTGCAGGAAACGTACTAGATGAGTGTGGAGTTTGTGGCGGTTCTGGAATTGCTGAAGGCGATTGCGACTGTGC
>JABISU010000267.1 GCA_018700255.1 Flavobacteriales bacterium
GCGGGTGGAGGGACTCGAACCCACACACCTTGCGGCACCAGATCCTAAGTCTGGCGTGTCTACCAATTTCACCACACCCGCATTCCAAATAGGGGCGCAAATATATGGCTAAGCAAGGTAAAACACGAATAAATTTATGACTAACGCGAGTTGTTTTGTTTTATAGGACATTTATTATTCATGCAACTTGCTGGCGTGAAAATAAATGGACTCAGACGCATTCTTTTAATACTATGTTTTTGTGGCGTTTTTACAGACAAGTATCATTTTCAAGCCTCTCAAATTAATCACGATTTTAAGAATTGTCACCTTCAAGTTTCACAATTATTGTGGGGGACCCACTGGAATGCGTTTGTCTTTGAAAAGCGAATACACAATGAGCCTAGCGCATGGTTAGGTTGCTCTTGGAGTGGATGGGAGGCTTGGAGTTCATCAAGTTTTTGGGCAGGCAAGGACATCAATCTATTTGATTCAGGTTCAGGAATAAAGTTTGTTGGTTGGACCTTATTGGGAGGTGAATTTGAACGGCTTAATGAAAATAATGTTAGCAAAATTAACGGTATTTCAGAGCTTGGAATATTATTTGAATTTGACGACGGTGTTAAAAAAGGAACAATAGATGCTCAGCTATTTGACGTTGGTGAACAATGGAAAGTAAGAGGAATTATTGATCTAAGGGAGTCTTCATCAATATCGATAGGAGCAGGTATGAATTCAGATTTGAGTGGCCACGGTTGGTTTCTATTTGTCAATAAGAGACTTGAGAATTTTGAAATCTCAGTGGATTTGCAAGGACCACAATTTTATTTAACATGTGGGATTACACGGTTTGGGAAAATTCATAGCTCACTATTTCATAAACAAGGTTCTGTAGGAGGTTCTACAAATTGGGGTTTAAAATGGTAAAGCAACTATTTTTCATCTTATTTTATATAACCCAATCCCACGTCTTCTTATCTCAATCGCAACAGGCTATAAACAAATTAATTATCCCAGCAATTGAAGATGGTTGGATGGAAGTTTACGAGGGTGAATTAATTTCTAAACATCTATTACAATATGGATGGCCAGTAGTTGCAGAAGAAGCTTGGGCTATTGATGGTGTCCGTGAAGAGGTTATTGTTAAAGTGATTCAGAACGATAGGTGGGGGATTTGGTGTAGCTGGGGAAGGCAGTCACTATCTCCAGAGTCAAAAGCGATTAGTTGGAACATTGTAGGTGTTGGTGACTTCGGTTCTGGCGCTGCTGCTAACCTAGAGGATTTTGAAGGGGGTAGAATGGGCTTTATTACTCGTGTAAAAGGTCTAAATTGGGGCATAGTGGCTGAGAGAGATGCGGGTGAAGTGGGAGTGGACTATCTCGGAGGTTACTATCAAAGCAGATTAGGTGAAGGTGTGAATTTTATTATAGGAGACCATAGGGTTCATTGGGGTTCAGGGTCCACAGTCTTCAGGTACGATCCATTTCAATCAATGCGCGCTCCTCATAATTTAGGTCAAACAAGTCGTGATTTTAGTGGCGTTAATACAGGAGATGGCACTCCTAGTCGAAGAGGTTTTGCCGTAAGTAAAACAAATAATAATTGGTTGATTTCTACCTCGTTTGATACTAAAAGTAGAGAATGTGTTATTGATACGACTACCGGGGAAATAACTTCTATTTATTCTTCGGGATTACATAGGACAGAAGTTGAAAGATCACGTTTAGAAGTACGGCAAAGTCGATTGGCATGGAGTGTTTTTCACAAAGGGCAGCAGACTATGTTAGGGATATTAGGAGAGGTCGGGCCAGGAAATATTGTAGGCTTACTTGTTAGAAGAGAGAAGAATGCACTTAGTTATGAATCTGAAATATCTATATTTAAAGGAGGTGTCTCAATTAACAATAGAGCTGTGCTTGCATCTGGTAAAAATATTTTTGTTTTTGCTAGCATTGATAAACACAGTTTAAAACATCCATATAGGATGTATGGTGAGCAATCAAATTCAGATTCGAGTTGGGTTGGAGAGGGTGGGTTTTTTATTGAAGAAAAC
>JABISU010000268.1 GCA_018700255.1 Flavobacteriales bacterium
GTCCAGTTGGATCTGAAATTCCAGCCATTGAAAGAGGAGTAGAACCATCACCAACGATTACACCATTGATGCTTACGTCAGGATTAACACCACCACCAGCTTCACAACCACCAGCAAGTGACTCATAAGGAGTTCCTGATAACGTCAAACCAACTAACCAAACAACCTCAGCTCCAGTAGGAATATCTGTTCCTTCTAAGTAGTCGCAAGATCCGTCATCAATCGTTGCAGCTTCATTGTAGTTACAAGCAATCGCAGATGTACAACCCTCAATATTTAAAGAAGTACCGTCACAGGCATATCCAGGATCAGCATAAGAACAAGAACCGTCGTCAGAAGAAGCAAGAGCATTGAAGTTACAAGCATCTGTATCTGTACAACCAGGTCCTGAAGAAGCTACACCTAATGCAAGAGCTAAACGAGGAGCTGTGTAATCTTGGATAACATCAATCCACATATTAGCCTCTGTAGGGCCCATATCTGGGTTTAAAGTCATTTGAGTAGCCCAAATCGCAGTTCCATTAGCGGCATCGTATGCCTGAGCTGCAGCTTCATCCCACCATTGCCATGGAGAACCATCGTAAGCCTGAGTTGGAGCTCCATCAACGTAGTTATTTAAAACAGGGAACATTCCGTCGGAACCGCCATTAGCAATAGCCTCTAAAGAAAGAGGATCGCTAAGACCTGCTGACTGGAACACTTCGTTATTATTCGGAGCTGGGTATCCGTTAATTTCAGCATGAACGTCATAAGCACCACTTACTGAGATAATTTGGTTTCCAGTAGTAGGAACGATAAGTACTCCTGTTGTGTAAGGAGCAAATGGATCGTGAGGACATTGGAATGAAACCATAGGAACATCTCCTTGGTCTAACCAATTAAGATCTCCCAAAGCACCTCCCATATTCATAGAAAAACTTACGTCAGAAGAATAATCAGGGTAGTGACCAATACAAAGTTGCAAGTAAGTTGGAACACCCTCAGCGTCTACACCTGTAGGGAGATATCCATCAAGCTTTGCTTCTGGATCGCCGTGTACTGCATCAATTACCATTGGAACTTGATCTGTCGCTGGATCACCATCGTGATCATACCAGAACTTAGAAATAGGAACTCCCATATCATCCAAGATAATATCGTAGTAATCAGATATTGTAGCAGCTGCATACGATATGTATCCACCAGTACCTTCTCCGAAGTAAGCAATTTTCGTAGGGTCAATTCCGAAAGTGTTTCCTTGAACATCAGCGTCCATACGGAAGTAACGCACAGCTGTACGAGCATCCTGAACACCACGGTAAGCAGCACCGATTAACTGAGTACTACGCTCAGTTTGAGTCGCCGCAAGCGGGTTCCAACCTAAACGGTAATCAATAGAAGCAACAACGTATCCCATACGAGCAAATCGAGAACAAATCTCAACTGCAGCGTTATCATCTCTGTTTCCTGTAGCTCCTCCGTTAACATACTGAGGAAGAAAATTACCTGTGTGTAGGTAAATGATCAGAGGACGGTCTGTTTCAACGTCACCAGTTGGCGTGTATACATCCATATTTTGAGGTAAAGCCATCGGAGGCAATCCCTGTAGAGTTGTAATCACAGTCACATTAGCTGCGTATGTTACATCAGATGTTACCGTTACATCAGTAAATATTTCGTCAACATAACGAACCTGTGCGGTAATTGTGCTCACGAAGAGCATAGCTAAAATTAATGAATAAAAATTTCTCATAGAATTATATATTTTATATAAAGATTGTTTACGATTTATAAAAAGAATTGTGACAATGTACGATAAATTGCGTTGATTTTATGTTAAAAAGCACTTTTTTATCGATAAAAAGTTTTATAATCGAGTTATTTTTGGACAAAATCATAGAGAATACTCACATATGCGAGTCTACCTACTGAAGGCCCCCCGTATGTTTCAATATGCATATTAGAAAGTAGATTAGACCCTCCCAACTTAAATGTGGTATTCAAGTCATCTACATATAAATTAATTTGAGCATCCACTAGGTCATACTGAGGAATCCCTCCTGTAAATTGTGGAGATCCTTCAAAGACAAATTGCTGAATCCAACGGTAATTCACACCGAACCCCCATTTGTTGTTATCCCAAGCGTCAAGCCCACGTGAAGTGATTCCAAGATTAAACTTATGCTCTGGTGTATTAAAAGCGGGGATGATGGGATCATCCACATTTGTTTTAACCAATTTATTCCAACTGTAGTTTCCCGTAAGCGAAAACTTCTCGTTTAAATAATATTGAAGACCGATTGAAGCGCCTTGTGTTTTAACTTCATTAATCGAATTTGCTGCATAACGATAAACATCAATGCCTTGCACCGGCGCAAATTGAGAAGTATCAGTAAATGCAATATCAAGACCTATGTTATATCCAATGAAATCTGTGTATGTGCTGAAGTAACATCCAGCATCTACATACAGCTTCTCTCCAATTGTAGTTCTATAGCCCGCTTCAACAGTCTTCACTTGCTCAGGCCTGATTGGAGCGATATCGAAATACTCCAAATAACTCCTATCCATACCTATAGAACCTAAGGGCGGGGGTGCATTTCTGTAATCAATAAAGCTCTGTATAGAAACTAAATCTTGCACTCCATTTAAATTACCGACCAATGTTGCAGGCCCTACATCTAAGAAAAGGTATTGATCTGCAAGAGTGGGATTCCGGAGTGCTGAACTAAATGAAAGCCTTGCAAAATCCTTCGCATTGGGAGACCAAACCAATGAAATTGCGGGCGACACCATAAAAGGGAAATTCTCATTTTTATCAATTCTCACAGTACCTGTGACAATCATTTCATCTTCAAAAAAACGCTTTTTGATGCCCATATATGCTCCAACCTCAGAATTGGTAATCACAACGCCAGATGTATCGCTGAAAATAGTTCCTTCACTTATAGGTGTGTATTGTCTGAAATTTCCTCCTACAATAATTTCTTCAAGAAACCACGGCTCAAATATATATTCTCCATGAACATGTAACAAAGAAGATAAATCGTGAAATCGAGTTCCACCCTCACCTTCGTTGTTCTTGCTCGTAATTAATTGGTTAAACAACGTGTTAAAATCTTCTGAACCCGGGACCAGATGGCCTACGGGATCAATTGCAACTGCAGCTAAATTTGCATATCCTTCGTTTGTCCACTGCTCTACTTGACTATGCCAATACGTGAGATTATCATGATTTTCAATAAACCACTGATCTTCTGCTCCTTCAGGAATACCAGCAATTGGTAATAAATATAGAAATGTACCATCTACTGAAAAGACACTATCAAAACCCAGAAACTCTAAACCGGGATAGGTGTCTGAAATATATGGTGCGATCGAATCTACCCAGTATTCTTCATATACTCTCGCCCAATTGTTGTGGTTCCTTGTGGAATCCTGCAGCTTTAGCGCAGTAGCGTAAGGATCATATGAATCTCCAGCATCTTCATTCGTCCTGTATGCTCTTATAAACCACTTGTTTTTCTTTCTTAACTCTACGCGATGTTGGTAGAATTCGATGTTTTTTAAACTGAATCTATTGTCACCTTGGTAAACTGTAGTACCTCTACCCATATTAAATCCATAAACCAACTCTGGACTCTCGTATGTTTTGTCAGGTTGCAAGCGCCAATGCCCGCTTAAACTCACCTTCAAATTGTCTGTATTGTAATCTACCAGATCTTTCTCTTTATATCCAGTCCGGTAAATGGTTCCTAAGCCCCTATATGCATTTCCAGGAGGGCTAGAGTAATCAAATCGAGGCTGGTATTCGTCTCCATAAATATTTACTGCATCGAATCGACCGGGGTTTAAAGCTGAAACAGAGGACCCATCAACAGGATCATAATTAACTGCCTCCCAATCGTAAGCTGAGAATTTAAAGAAGTTCACTTTGTATGCAAATACCGCATCCCCATCTTCATTATCTAGAATTTGAGCCCATCTAAAGGCCGTTTCGAATAATGGTCGCTCTCCCTTTTTTGTAGTTTCTCCAAGTTTTGTCGAGACGCTGAGGCCTGAGAAAACAAAAGGATCTTTGGTTTCCATATTGATTACGCCGTTAAAAGCACCAGGGCCAAAGAATGCAGAACTGGCTCCGGCAATTATTTCTACTGACTTTACATCTAAGTCTGGAGCGCCAAGGAAGTTTCCGAGGGAGAAGTTTAGTCCGGGACTTTGATTGTCTACCCCATCGATAAGTTGGAGTGATCGAACTGGTGATGTGGAGTTAAATCCACGAGTGTTGATGATCTTGAATCCAAGTGATGCAGATGTAAGATCTACGCCCTTAAGGTTCCCTAGCCCCTCGTAGAAACTTCCAGAAGGAGCTTCCTTAATCGCTATTAAGTCCATAGTTTCTACAGTAAGTGGAGCTTGCTTCTGTTTTTCCGAAATTCTTTCTCCAACGACCTCGGCTGCTTCGATAAGTATTTGATCGGGTGATAATTTTATGACAATTTTATCACGATCAGAGCTTACAGTAACGGTCTCCGCTCCGTAGCCTATAAATGATACTTGAAGAACAACGGGTAGGCTAGCAACTTCGAGTCGAAATAAACCGTCGAAATCAGTAGTTACACCTTGACCAGTCTCTGTAACGACAACACTAGCTGAAAACATTGGCTCGCCATTAGAATTGTCAATGACGTTTCCGCGAATTGTAGTTTGGGCTAAGGAGTTGAAGCTAAAACAAAAAAATAGTAAACTAAAAGTTGTATAGGTGAAGCAATTCCGCATTTTCATATATTTCGAATCAGCAAGATGGGAAATATATAAGTGATTTAACGAATTCTAATCAGTAATTATGCAGACTTTGTGTTCATTGTTGAAAACAACTACATCTCCGCCACGAAGTTTTCTGCGCTTGCGAGACTCTGGTTCTCCGTTAACCATAACGAGTCCTTCTGTAACAAACATCTTAGCCTCGCCGCCCGACATAGCAAGTCCTGCAGCTTTCAAAAGCTGAGAAAGGTCGATGTATTCTGTTAGCAAAGTGAAATCTTGAGATTGCATCACAAGGATTAAAGACAGGAATAACGTAACGGATCCGTTTCGTGCATGTAAGAGTATACCTCTTCTACGACATCCACTACAGATGGTTTAGAGAAATAATCACCATCAGAAGTATATGCTGGAAGGTGAGGTTTCGCTGTTAGAGTTCGAGGGGCGCTGTCTAAGAACTTCCATGCTCCTTGTTTATTAAGAACCTGATCTAGCAGGAATGCGGAAGCTCCGCCAGGAACATCTTCATCAACGATTAGTAGGCGGTTCGTACGTGAAACTGAATTCGCTGTTAATGAGTCTATATCGAAAGGAAGAAGTGTTTGCGCATCCACCAGTTCCACTTCAATCCCTAGATCTAAGAGACGAGAAGCTGCGTCAGTGCAAATATTAAAGGTTGAACCATAGCTAAGGATAGTTATATCAGTTCCAGTGCGGGTAATTTCAGGTTTACCTAGTGGAACTGTGTACTCACCGCAATTAGAAGGCATAAATTCTTTTTTACGATATCCATTGAGACATTCTATAACTAGGGCAGGCTCTTCAGCTCTGAGCAGGGTATTGTACATACCGGCAGCTTGCACCATATTACGTGGAACGCAAACGTGCATTCCTCGTAAACTTGAAATTATCGCGCCCATTGGAGATCCGCTATGCCAAATACCCTCTAATCGATGACCTCTTGTTCGAACAATAAGAGGAGCTTTTTGGCCTCCTGCTGTA
>JABISU010000209.1 GCA_018700255.1 Flavobacteriales bacterium
CCATTGGGAGACATAGAGTTCCAAAATAATGTGTGATTATAAAATCCACCTCCGTTGTTTCTAACTGCTGCGTTATCCATATTATGCGCAAGAAGATCTTCAATGCAAGAACCCTCAAGAGCTGTGCCAGCAACAGCGGCATTCAACTTAGCAGTGTAACCAGCGTGATGCTTCCCGTGATGGATTTCCATGGTTCGTGAGTCGATATGAGGCTCGAGAGCGTTGTAAGCGTAAGGTAGATTAGGTAATTCAAAAGCCATTTTACACGAATTTATTAGAGATTTAAAGAATGATTCGTAGAATCGTTATAAAGCAAATATACTCCTCCATCTCGCACCTTGAACCTATCATTTTGTAACAATTCATAAAGGGCTCTAGCTGTGAAATCATCTCCATTAATTAGAATCTTATAATATGCGTTATCTCCATATAAATTCTTTACTACTTGCGCATAAAATCTGCTCATAATTCGCTCGATTTGTATCCTACCTTCCTCACTCGATATTTTAGGCCAAACAGTTCCTTGGTCTTCTGCCACACTCTTTATCAATGCCATCCCTCCTGTCTGTGAGTCTATCCAATTATCTGAAGTCCTCGAAACCAACTCTCCTCTATGATCATCTACCCATTTAAATGCTGCATCTCTCAAAACTCCAGTCCAAACCAATTCAGCGAGTGCTCTATACCCGATCGTACTATCGAGTGGGATAAATATATCGGGTGTAATGCCACCGCCGCCATATACTTCTCTCCCGAATAGAGTTCTATATACAACGCTATCCGTTTTTATAACGCTATCATTCAGGAAGAGCTCGCCCGATTGAAGCCTGTCTTCGTAATCGTGGTCATAATCAACACCCTCGCCGTATGGTTTTTGAATAGCTCGACCACTTGGGGTATAGAATCTGGCAACAGTAAGCCTTAGCGCACCAGAACCTTCGTTTGAATTAGGAACTTCAAACTCCTCCTGCACGAGTCCTTTCCCGAAAGACCGTCGCCCAACAATAAGGCCTCTATCATTATCCTGCATCGCCCCAGCGAAAATCTCACTGGCTGAAGCAGAACTTTCATCAATCAGCACTGCAATTGGCCAGTTTCGATACTCGCCATCGTATTTCGATACGTAGTCGCGACGAGGCGAGGCTTTGCCCTCGGTGTATACAATTCCGAGCCCTTGATCTAAAAACCTATCGATCATATCAGTTGCAGCACTCATATATCCGCCGCCGTTAGCTCTAAGATCGACAATCACAGAGGTGGCGCCATCTCGCTCTAAGTTGTGCATTGCCTCTGCAAACTCAGCGGCCGTTGTCGCAGAGAATCGAATGACCTTTATGTACCCGACATCCTCTTCGATAATAAACGAGGCAACTACACTGTGAATGGGGATTCTATCTCTTACAATTTCTACATCATACTCCTCATTAGAGCTGCTATGTAGAAGACTTAAATCAACTTTCGTTCCTCGAGCACCCTTTAAAAGCTCCATTACCCTCTTGTTCGTGAGGTTCACACCAGAAATCTCCTCATCCCCAACTTTCACAATTCTATCTCCTGATCTTATTCCAGCGCTTTCAGAGGGGCCACCAGCTATCGCATTGACAACAATTAAAGTATCATTCTGAATAATAAACTCCACTCCTATGCCTTCAAAATTCCCCTCCATTGGTGCGGCCATTTCCTCCAACTCTGCTCGAGAGAAATAATATGTATGAGGATCGAGTTCATCTACAATTGCTTCTACAGCAACATCTACAAGGGTTTCACGATTTATGGAGTCAACATATAGAACTTCGATTTGGTCTAAAATGTGAGAAATACGAGACCCTACTCGCGAATTACTACTCAATGAGCCATCCTCACACCCCTTTCCTAACATCAAACCAAGCGCAAGGGTAATCGCAATAACTAGAGGCTGTTTACTCTGTGACATCAAGGAGTTCAGTTTTTATTAATGACTTGTCCAGGAAATCAATTCCGCTAGTGTCTTTGTAAGCTTTCTTATAAACGACTCTAGAAATGCCCGATTGTAAGATGAGTTTTGCGCAATCGCGGCAAGGGGAAAGTGTGATATATAGGGTAGCTCCTTCAGCAGAGTTGATGCTTCGAGCTAATTTTGTGATGGCATTTGTCTCTGCGTGGAGAACATACCAATGAGTTTCTCCTTCAGCATTTTCACATTCATTTGGGAACCCGCTTGGAGAACCGTTATATCCGTCAGATATAATCATCCTGTCTTTCACAATAAGAGCACCAACGTTCTTACGAGTGCAGTGCGAAAGTTTAGCCCACTCCTCAGCCATTCTCATATAAGCATTGTCATAACGCCTTTGCTTTTTAATCGCTTCATTCATTAATGCGCAAGATAATCTACGTAGCTTCGTTTCATGCGTATATATACAAGAACAGGTGATGACGGGACAACAGGACTTTTTAATGGTACCCGTGTACCTAAAGACAGCCTTAGAATAGAGGCTTACGGAACTGTAGATGAGCTTAATTCCTTTATTGGAAAACTAATTGAGCATAAAGCAATGCTTGAACACCGTGAGTTTTTCAGAGAAATTCAGGCTGAACTGTTCACACTCGGTTCTCATCTTGCGACAAAAGATTCAAAAATGCTAGAAAAGCTTCCAAAATTATCCAAGCATGCAGTAAAGAAGTTCGAAGATTGGATGGACGCTGCAGATGAAAAAGTTCCCTCATTAAAAAACTTCTTACTTCCAGGAGGTCATCCAGCAGTTGCGGATGCACACATCGCAAGAGCTGTTTGTCGTAGAGCGGAGCGCAGGTGTGTGGGATTATCCAGAGAGGAAGAAGTAAATCCAGAGGTTATAAAATATCTAAATCGACTTTCAGATTTACTCTTCACAACCGCCAGATTATTATCATATTTAACAGAAACTGAAGAAATTGCATGGAAAACTTGCAACTAATCGAGATTCGGTTACTTTTGCGCGCTGTAAGCTTTGTGTAAACAAGACACAAATAGAAAGGAATGTATTGGACACTTGAATTAGCCTCTTACTTAGAGGATGCACCATGGCCCGCTTCAAAAGACGAGCTAATTGACTTCGCTATGCGTACAGGAGCGCCGCTTGAAGTAGTAGAAAACCTTCAGGGGCTTCAAGATGATGGTGAAAACTATGATACTATTGAAGATATTTGGCCTGACTACCCTTCGAAAGAGGACTTCTTCTTCAACGAAGACGAATACTAACTAAGCCAGGAGCCGCCTTACTGTAGATGGGCTTTTCTGTTCCATCAAGACTTCCCTTTTTGCTGTCAATCTTTCTACTAACTCCTCTGAGCCATATCTCACTGTTAGTAACTCTAGACCTCTAGTAGCTTTAGACCAAACCTCTTCCCCCAGCTTCTCAATCAACTTTACCTCCTTGTCTTTGTTCGAATCAAAGATGATATCAAACTTTACAGCTGAATTCTGCATCATCCTTACATGAATGCCGGCATCATCTAAAGCGCTAAAGACTGAGGTAAGGTGATCTTCACCAACAAATGATTGATCGGAAGGACCGATTGATAACCGAGTGACATTGGGTCTATAGATATACATGGGAAATGAAGGAATCTGTCCAGGAAACCGAGCAATCCTTGTTTGTTTAGCATTTAAGTCCATAAAACTCCTCACTATTAAAGGGATTCCTAAATTTTGAAGAGGCTTAACCGTCCTGGGGTGAATCACACTAGCTCCGTAATAACTAAGCTCAATAGCTTCAGAGTAATCAAGTTCTTCCACCGTCTGAGTTCCTTCAAAAATTCGCGGGTCTGCGTTCAACATTCCTGGTACATCCTTCCAAATCACCACCTCCTCAGCCCCGACAGCACAAGCGAGCAAGGCGGCAGAATAGTCTGAACCTTCCCTACCTAGTGTCGTGGTCCTTCCACTGGGACTTTTCCCTATAAAACCCTGAGTTACTACTATTCTCCGAGACGACTCAGAAAGCAGACCTCTAAGGTTAAGTCCCATTTCATCTAATCTACTCTCATCAACTCTAGCGCTATTGTGCCTTTCATCTGTTTCTATAATTCCCCTCACATCTTTCCACTCAACATCCCAACTATTAGAATATAAATAAGCAAATAAAATCTTTGTGCTTGCGTCTTCTCCCGATGCTACTAATTCGTCATAAGCTGCATCTAAATCATCGAGATGATTTGCTTTTTTTAGTGCTGTAATAAATAGCTCATGCAGATCTAACTCTATTGATAAAGCATCTATAACCTGCTGATGTGCTACAACTATTTCGTTTAATTCTTCCAAGGCTTTATCAAAACCATCAGATACCAAAGTAGAAAAAACCTGTTCAAGTTTATTCGTAGTTTTGCCCATCGCAGAAACTACAACCACTGCTGGATAAACCAAACAGTTTTGCAAAATAGATTCCACATTTCTTACAGCATCGGCATCTTTTACAGATGCTCCACCAAATTTATGGACTGTTAGATTTTGTACTCGAAATTGCACGCCACTAAGTTACTACATTGCAATATGGATTCATTACCATTACCTATCACAGATATCATTCTAATTGTCATTCTAATTTGGGGTGCAATTACCGGCTTTAAAAAAGGATTGGTTCTTACACTAGCTTCTTTTATAGCAATCATCGCCGGGGCATTGGCCGCCTATTATGGTGCAGATGCAATCGCATATGAAATAAGCTTAAACTTAGATTGGTCCGAGAAACAAATTGCTGTGGCTTCTTTTGCAATTGTCTTCTTAATCGTGGTTATAACTGTACACTTGCTTGCAAGAGTACTTGAACAAGCTCTCAAACTTGTTGCATTAGGTCTTGCAAATAAAATTGCTGGAGCTGTTTTCGGTATTGCAAAAAACGCTCTAATTCTGACATTTATAATATTTGGAATTAAGGGGTTTGGAAGAGGATTACTTCCCGAAAATGCAACAGATGAATGTGTCGTTTACCCCGTTGTGGAGTCTATAGCACCTCTTGTTTTACCCTACTGGGAGGACTTTTATGAGACTACTGACCTTGAAATACTCGAAGAAAAAGTTAAGGAAAATATTGAAAAGACAAAAGATAAAATAGAGGATGTAAAGAATCATAAAAAAGCCAACTAATAGAAGAAAACTAAACTGCTCCAAAGGCTTTAAATAGATCTTTTACTCTGGTTTTTAATTCGGCTTGGGCCTTTGAGTAATCATCCCCAGCCTGTATATTTCCTTTCACACTAACGTAAAATTTAATCTTTGGCTCTGTGCCTGAGGGCCTTACCGTCACTATAGAACCGTTTTCAGTTACAAACTGTAGAACATTAGATTTAGGAAGGTTGTATTTCGTCCCGTCAGGACTTGCAAAATCATAAAACTCAACAACTTTATTTCCAGCTAAGCTTTCGGGGGGATTCGTTCTAAATGAAGTGATCATATCTGCAATCTCTTTCGATCCGTTCCTTCCGCTTTTCACGATTGAAATAAGCCCTTCTTGGTATAGTCCAAACTTTCTGTGAATCTCCTCCAATCTTTCAAGCATCGTCGTGCCCTGCTCTTTTAGTGTGTGAGCAAGCTCCGATATGACACAACATGCTGACACCGCATCTTTGTCTCGTGCAGTATTTTTTATGAGATATCCATAGCTTTCTTCAGCGCCTACGACGAAGTCCCTGCTACCCTTCTCTTGAGCTATTGCCGCTGCTATGTGTTTAAATCCAGTTAAAGTTGTCCTAACTCCCAAACCATAGCCTTTTCCAATCTCTCCTAGAAGTGGAGAAGTAACTATCGTTGACGCAACAAATTCCGAAGAGCCAAATGGGGTGCCGTTGTCTCTACCACAGCTAAGGACATAGTCGAAAAGAAGCGCTCCTGTTTCATTTCCGTTTAGAAGTTGAAACCCACCTTCCCCATTTGGGACAGCTAAACCAACTCTATCTGCATCTGGATCAGTGCCCATTATAAGCGAAGCGTTAACCTGCTCACCTAAAAGGATTGCTTCTGCTAATGCTTGGCCTTCCTCAGGGTTGGGGCTAGAAACTGTAGGGAAATTTCCATTTGGCTCTTTTTGAGACATGACTTCATGGACGTTAGAAAAACCAAACGCCTTTAATGCAGGTGGAACGCTTACCGATCCTGTTCCATGTAGACCCGTAAAAACCAAGCACAAGTCAGAGCCCTTTTCCTCAATATCTTTAGAACTCCTTAATTCCAGAACAGCATTTATATAACCCTCGTCTAATTCAGGTCCTAGAATTGTAATTAGATTGTTTGAATCTAGAGGACCAGAAGAACTATTAACCTCCAATAGAGATTTTACTTTTCTCACTTCTGAAATAATGCCTGAATCATGGGGAGCCACTATTTGGCCTCCATCATCCCAATAAACCTTATATCCATTGTATTCTGGAGGATTGTGAGATGCAGTTATGACAATTCCTGCAACACATCCTAAAGCGCGAACCGTATAAGAAAGTTGAGGGGTAGGTCTGAGTGCGGGGTACAGCAAAGCTTGAATACCATTTCCAGCTAAAACCCGTGCCGTTACTTCGGCAAATTCTGTGCTTTGATTGCGACAATCGTATGCAATAGCCACTTTAAGCTGCTCACCACTCTCGCCTTTCACGCCCTTGATGTAATTCACCAACCCTTGAGTCGCGCTGGCAATTATAGCTTCATTTATCCTGTTCGTCCCAGGCCCACATATACCCCTCATTCCCCCAGTTCCGAATTCTATATCCGTGTGAAATGCCTCCATAAGCATATCCTCCTCCTCATTTTTCAACCATTCCTTAACAACTTCTCTAGTTTTTAAATCGTATGGCTCTTTAGTCCAAACCTCCGCCCTCTCTTTAACTCTTAAATATTCACTGTTTATACACATTTCTAATGCTTTTTTCCAAGTTCTTTTAGTCAAGTTCAACAACTCCCTAAGTGGCGCTCCGTCGAGATGAGAATTGGCGGGGCGCACTGCTTTAGTTGGGTATTCCGCTGTGGTAATACCCTCAACATCAACATCCATTTTAAGCTGCACAAATATCTCACGGGCAAAAGAAGCCCAACAAGTAACACCTTCATCACTAAAATGTAAAATACCATTTGGAACTTTTTCGCCGATGATGAGTAATGATCTAATAGCCTCAGACAAAGACCCTACATAGGTCGGGGTACCTCTTTGGTCGAAAACAACTCTAATACTACTTCTTTCGGAGCCTAACCTTGTCATTGTGGTGAAAAAATTTGAACCCTTGTTGTCATAAAGCCAGCTAGTCCTCAAAATATGATATCGACCACTTTCAGACATCGCCTCTTCAACTGCACGCTCTCCAGCTTCTTTAGATTTACCATAGACTCCGATAGGGTTCACTTCATCATCCGCCCTATAAGGCCTCTCTTTAGTTCCACCATTCTCACCATTAAAAACGTAATCAGTGCTAATGTGAACAAGGGCTACACTTCTATCGTTACAAGCTTTTGCAATAAGCGAGGGGGCTTCAGCGTTTACTTCCCATGCCAATTGCTTTTCCGTTTCCGCTCTATCTACGTTAGTATAAGCAGCAGTATTTACTACAGCAAAAGGTTTTTCTTTGTCTAGTATATCTTCTAATTGAGAACGGTTTTTGATATCCAGTTGTTCTCTAGAATATCCCACCCAAGAAATATCATTGTCAGTAGCATATCTACGTAATAGGAAACTCCCTAATTGTCCTCCGGCCCCTAATAACAATACTTTTTTCACGTTACGAAACTACAACAAACACTACCTTCGCTTTAATTCATCTATGAAAAAGCTTCTCTTTATCAATTTCTGCTTGCTTGCTTTGACTTGCAAGGCTGATATTGTAACTGATTCCCTATATAAAAACCCCTCAGTTATTAATCCCTTTTTGAAAGATAAGGATAACAGTGTCGAATTAAAACGAGTTACCAGAGTCTTCACTATAGCTACTTTCAGCAACGAAATTGGTTGGGCTTCTTTTATGGACGATCCCCATAAAGGATTCGAAATCAATTACACGAAGCAGAAGATGAGCCG
>JABISU010000271.1 GCA_018700255.1 Flavobacteriales bacterium
AAAATTGACCTTGAATCTGAGGATGGCTGTTTCATTGTCACTGTAGATCCTTGGAGCATTAGCGAGAAGATTTCTGATGTAAATAGAACTCCTGATAGCCTTAGCGTTTTGTTTGGCATGTCTGATTTTACTTCTAAACCCAACTTTAAATATCTTTTTAAGCAATTCCCTCACGGCTGGGGCCGAATATTATTAAACCGTATTGAAAAGCCCATTCTCAAATACAATAGTGGTCAACTCAACTCATCCATGACCGGTTCTTTCAGTGTGCTAAACGATGACGGGTGGCTTGATGTTTATACTTCTCTAGATAGTGGCTTTGTTAAACGAAAAGAGGCGGAGAGATTTGAAATGTATAGAAATAAAGCCAACTATAGAACTAGTTCTGAAAGCCGAATAGAATATCTAGATACGATTATAGAGTTTCTTTCAAACCACGGGGATGTGTATGTCGTACGATTGCCCGTTCACAAGAAGATGCTATCTATCGAGCAGCAATACATGCCCGATTTTAACGATCTGATCTCAAACGCAATTTTTAAATCTGATGGTTACCTCGATTTCTCTACTCTTGATAATGAATATAGCTATACCGATGGAAACCATTTGACAAAAACATCCGCCAAAAAGGTTACTCAAAATATTGGTGAGTGGATTCGTGATTTAGAGGACGAATAGGTTATGGTGTGGTGCCTTCATATCACCAGCAACGATAGATTCTACTCTCTTTTTCTTGAATTGGTTTCTATCTAAAAACCCGTACTTTTATACATAATATATGTTTGTGTCAGCAATACCCTCCACGTTCCTAGATAATCGCAGCTTAATTCACATTTTGTTTGTCGTTGCGTCTTGCCTTTTTGCCATCACTTTCCCAATTGCGTCTCTCATAGCCCAAACCCCACCTTACACCATACTCACAACGACTGATGGTGCAGCTCCAGGGGTAGTTGTGATGGCGCCAGTTCAAAATTCAAATCAAATATATCTCTGCGCAGTAGATGAATGGGGTGAGCTGGTTTTTAGCGCCCACACACCCGCACGAGGATTTATCTTCGAACCGTGGGGGGATGATGAATTTGTTTTTTACGATTATTCGATTCGCAAATGGGTAACCATAGACCAAAACCTAACACCCACTGATACACTAGGGCTAAGTGTCATCCCCGAGACTGACTATCACGACGTGCATCGGTTTGAAGATGGATCGTATCTGTTTGTTGTGAATGAGCACGTTATCATGGATTTAAGCGACTTTGGAGGATATGAAGATGCGGAAGTAATACAGCCTTTATTAATACATATGGATGTGGAAGAAAATATTATACGTGAATGGCGTGGGCTAGATCATATCCCAGTTAACGCTGCTAATGAACTAAGTTTCCAACAAGTAGATTATCTACATTGGAATTCATTCGATTTTGACTCTCATGGAGGCTTATTGATGAGCTTCCGAAACATTAGCACTATAGCTAGGTTAAACCCCATAGACTGGTCAATAGACTGGAAATTAGGTGGATATGGAAATGATTTCCAGATAGATGATCCCGAATGGGGAAGTTTTTTTTATCAGCACGACGTTAATGACATAGGGGGTAACCGCATACTTCTATTCGATAATAATACCTCCGCTGGAAATCAACCTGGTTATTCTAGAGTCGTAGAATATGAACTCGACACCATTGCAATGACTGCTACAAGGGGGTGGTCTTACTCACACCCTGACGAAATATATGCACCTGCTCAAGGCAGTGTTGAACGACTAGAAAATGGAAATACACTAATAGCATGGGGAAATGCACATGCTGGGCAAGATGTAGGTACATTAGTTACTGAAGTAAATGATCAGGGAGAAATTGTTTGGGAAATTCAACTCGGAGCATACTTTACTGTCTATAGAGCTCGGAAAATCCCTTTATCGGAAATTCAAGGATGTAGTGACATAAACGCACTGAATTACGACAGCGGTGTATTGGTCGATGATGGTTCGTGTTATTTCGGGGTAGATGAAGATGGTGATGGTATGCTCGATTCTGAAGGGGATTGCGACGATACTGACGCTTCTATTTACCTAGGCGCCCCAGAAATACCTAACGACGGAGTTGACCAAAACTGTGATGGATCTGATTTTATCTTTATCCCTGGATGCACCAATTCTGAAGCTTCCAACTTCAATCCATCAGCCACCGTTGATGATGGATCATGTTTATTACTCATCGTGTTTAGAGTCGATATGTTCCTAAGTGGCGGAGCAGCTTCCCTTGTAACAGAATTAGGTACAATACCTGGTGAGCCGGTAAGCTTCGGAGTTTATAAGTTTGAAATTCAAGCGGCTGAAGGTGAATTCCTTTATAGATATATGGATGATAATTCAATACAAGAGTTAAACGAAAGATCCATTTTCATAAGTAGCCCCATGTCCTTAGACGTTGTGTGTTTTAACAGCCTGGACAGTTGCCCTGGTTGTGTAAATCCCGAATTTTATGAATTCAACCCTTATGCTACTTCAGATGTTTTGATGTGCCAAACTGACGCCGCAATGGGGTGTACCTATAACGAAGCCTTAAATTTCGATTCAACTGCAAATATTGATGATGGAACTTGCTCGTTTGCAGAAGTTTCCGATGATAACTGTCCAGGAGATTTAAACCTTGACGGCACAATAGGCGCTGATGATCTATTGATTTTCTTAATGGAGTGGGGAACAATTTGTTTTTAAGAAATTTCTGCAAGCAACCCATTTCCTTACGATTTCGTTATGATATTACCCTTCTATTTATTATATTAATTGTTTATGTATACTTTTATGATTAAACGACACATACCCAGCTTTGCTCTGTTATTTGCTCTGTTATTTGCTCCATGTAGTTTTACTTGGAGTCAAGCTTCGCCACCTACAGACATACACCTTTCTGAGCTCCAAAGCTGGTTGCAAAGCAATTGGTATAATGGTTATCACAGTAGCCTAGGGTATAATGAGGCGAGGCGACAAATGTATGGGTATATTGATATTTCCGGAGGCCAAATAGAGTGCGTTTACACCGGATTTACACAATCTGGAGGATATATAACGTACCCTAATCCCATTAACGCAGAGCATCTGGTACCACAGAGTTTTTTCGGTTCCTCAGAACCTATGAAATCTGACATTCATATACTTAAACCATGTCACGGTTCTGCAAACAGTTCGCGAAGTAATAAGCCATATAATGACATAATCGATAGTCAAGCTCAGTGGTATGGTACCATCAATAATACATATACCTCGCAAGGAAGTGCTCCGAGTAATCCTGAGGTTTGGTCTGAAAGCTCTGGTGGTGATTGGGAGCCTAGGGAAGATCGCAAAGGTGACGTTGCACGGGCTGCTTTCTACTTCTACACGATGTATCCCGATGCGGCAGGATCTATAACAGAAATGGGGCCTACTGACATTTTATATCAATGGCATCTTGATGATCCCGCTGATGCAACTGAAATATCTCGAAATGACAAGATTGCTTTACAACAAGGAAATAGAAATCCATATATCGACTACCCAGATCTAGTATATAACGCATGGCTTTGGGAGGCGGGAACATCCGACAATCAGGGCCCTGATTTTTCAGGCACACCAAGTTTCGTTAGTGTCCCATGTGATGATCTCAACGCTTTTAATGAAATAACTGCAAGTCCATCTGATCCATGTACACCTATAACCTTAAGTTTTAATGATATTAATACTGGATTGGGATGCACAGGTGGAAACATAACGCGCACGTACTCAGCAATAGATGGATGTGGAAACGTAAGCTCATTCACTCAGACAATTTCTTTTACTGATAGCACTCCTCCAATATTTACCTATGTTCCTGCGGATATCACAACAACATGCGATAGCGAATTAACTGATTTAGGTAGTGCTATTGCCTCTGACAACTGTTCGCAGGTAAATATTACAATTGACATCGTTCTCGTTGGTGGTCCATGCCCTGAAGCTTATGAAGTTCACCGAACCTTCTCATCCTTCGACGACTGTGGCAACTCTTCATCTGCACTACAAATAATCTATATCGAAGCTTCCGTTGTTGTTGGCTGTCCGGAAGATGTAGACGGCGACGGAGCCATCACTGTAAGCGACCTTCTAGCCATTCTCAGTGAATTCGGTTGCTCAACAGGCTGCCTATATGATATCAACCAAGATGGCATTGTCGGTGTGGGAGATATTCTTGAAGTCCTTGCGGCTTTCGGTGACAATTGCTAAAGTTATAGGCTACTATATGCAACGAATTTCATTTTAGAGCGTCTTTCATCTGACAAAACTGTCATCAAAACGACTGTGATGAAACTATTTTCCTTCCTTTTTGCGACTCTTACTCTCGCATTTTCTTCTCTTTCAGCCCAAACTCCTTGCGTTAACGGCATGGCAGCAGGTTACCCTTGCTCAAACGTAGATTTATTATCATTTACAGCTGGATCTGCTCTCGGTGGTGGTGATATGAATGATATCTGGGGCTGGACCGACCCTGTTTACGGTACTGAATACGTATTACTCGGAAGGACCTCTGGAACAGCTTTTGTCGATATTTCTGATCCAGTAAACCCTCTTTATTTGGGGAATCTACCTGCATCAGGTTCGAATTCTTTATGGAGAGATATTAAAGTCGATGGCAACTATGCCTACATCGTTTCTGAGGCTAGCGGTCACGGGATGCAGATTTTCGATCTTACAAAACTTAGAAATGTCATTAATCCTCCTGCTACATTCACTGAGGATGCTCACTATAGTGGCTGGGGAAATGCCCACAACATAGTAATTAACGAAGCTAGTGATAGAGCTTATGGTGTCGGCACAAACACTTCTAGCGGAGGTCTTCATATTGTAGATATCTCCGACCCATTAAACCCCGTTATTATGGGTGACTTTGCAGGTGATGGCTACACACATGATGCACAGGTTGTAAACTACATAGGCCCGGACGCAGCTTATGCAGGTAGTGAAATTGCTTTTGCATGTAACGAAAACTCCGTTACTGTTATTGATGTTACTGACCCTACTGATGCCATTCAATTAAGCAGAACGACATACAATTCTCAGTACACTCACCAGGGCTGGCTCACTGAGGATCACAAGTATTTCCTTAGCAATGACGAATTAGACGAGAACTACACCGGGGTAAATACAACTACGTTTATCTGGGATGTGCAAGATTTAAACGCTCCTTTTCTTTTGGGAACGTTTGTCTCTACCACACCCGCTATTGATCACAATTTATACGTCAAAGACAATTTTTGCTATCAATCAAATTACAGAGCTGGATTACGTATCACTAACCTAGATAATATCGCGAGTGGAATGCTGACTGAAGTGGGATACTTTGATGTTTATCCTTCAAGCGATGCTGCCGGATTTAATGGCACATGGTCAAACTACCCTTACTTCGCTTCTGGAGTGGTTGCCGTTTCACATATTGAAGAAGGTTTGTTTTTATTAAGCTTATCTGGGAATATAAGCGACCTCGGTTGCACAGATCCAGCTGCATGTAACTATGACCCGGATGCGATTGAAGACAATGGATTGTGTGCAGAAGATGATGTATGTGGAGTATGTGGAGGAAACGGATCCTCTTGTTCAGGATGTACTGATACCATTGCGTGCAACTATGACCCAAGCGCAACGATTGATGATGGTTCATGTATCATAGGGGGGGTTGAAATTACGTTTACAATTCTTACCGACAACTACCCTGGTGAGACAACTTGGAGTATCGCAGATGCAAGTGGGACAGTAGTGATGACAGGTGGACCATACTCATCATCAGCAACAACATACTCAAGTACAGTTTGTGTAGATAACGGATGCTATGACTTGACAATTAATGACAGTTTCGGTGATGGAATTTGCTGTGGTTACGGAACTGGAAATTATGTGATAACTTCTCAAGGAGAAACACTCATTAGTGGTGGAGAATTCGCCTCGACTGAAACGGTCAACTTCTGCATAAGTGGTGGCGAACCAGACGTGCCTGGATGTACTGACTCTACAGCTTGTAACTACGACTCTACAGCTACTTTAGATGATGGGAGTTGCGAATACGAAAGTTGTGCTTGTCCCAACGATGTAAATGGCGATGGATCGATAACTGTGGCTGACCTACTTAGTATTCTGAGTGAGTTTGGGTGTACTTCAGGCTGTACGGCAGATGTTGATGGTGATGGCTCTGTGACAGTCGCCGATGTGCTTTTAGTGCTAAGTGCGTTTGGAAGCCTATGCTAATCTCTTTTTATGATTAGATTTCTATTATTTAATTTATTAATAACTGTCTCACTAAGCTACCAAGCTCAGCTAGCTCCTACAATAACTTCTTGGGTAATAAACATCGATAATTCAACTGGATATCTCGGTCAACTAGCTAATGTTCAATCAGTAGATTATACTTCCAATTTTGCCTTTATATCGTGTACTTGCATCCCAGGTTATGATATAGGTCCCTGGGTGGGAAACCCAAATAGCGCGGCAAATCAAGACTTCTGTTTTCGAATTACAATGAATCCTCAAGAAAACACAGGTGTATTAATAAATACAGGATTAGGACATATCGGGATTTGGCGTAATGGGGTGTCAATATTTAATGCAAAAGACGCTTTCTCGTATAATAATCAAGGAATTTGGTTCCAAGACGCATTAGTGTTTGAAGGGAGCTCTTTCGACGCTTGTTTAGGACATCCTGCTGGAAATGGAGAATACCACCACCATGTAAATCCAACATGTTTGTACAATGATTCTGATGAAGCAAATCACTCCCCTATTATAGGTTATGCATTTGACGGCTATCCTATTTATGGAGCTTACGGTTACTCAAGTCCATTGGATCCTAGTTCAACTATAGCTAGAATGCAAAGTGGATTCCAACTTCGAAATATCAGCTCTCGACAGACTCTTCCAGATGGCACATCCTTGCCATCGAATCAGTACGGACCTGCCATTAATTCTCAGTATCCTCTAGGTAGTTTTCTTGAAGATTACGAGCATCTAGTTGGGTTGGGGGATTTAGATGAGCACAACGGGCGGTTCTGCGTAACCCCTGACTACCCCGAAGGAACTTTTGCTTATTTCGTGACTATTGACGACTATCTCGATCCGGTTTATCCTTATGTAATAGGACCCACTTATTACGGGACTGTTCCAATGGGAAATACCGGACCCCAATCCGGACATAATACTATTCCAGTGAACGCAACTAACTATGATCCTGGGGCAAACGAGTGTGTTGGTGATCTTAACGGAGACGGGGCTCTTACTGTTCAAGATCTTTTGATAATATTAGGCGACTTCGGATGTACTTCATCTTGTGATGGAGATGTTGACGGTGATGGAGTGGTCACTATTTATGATGCCCTGAGTTTTTTAAGCCTCTTTGGTACGACTTGTTAAGCTTGTTGAGCTGAACTTATAAGACCTTATCGGGATTCTTTTCCTTAACGTGTTGAGCTATTGGAATAGAATTCCCATCATCGTCTAGTCTTACGAAAATGAGTCTAGTAGTACATACATCCGCTTCCTCGTGACTATAAACATTGAATTTCCTAGCATTAACCTGTACTGTAATACTCTTGTTTCCTATGCTCACAATTTCGCCATAAATTTTGATGAGATTATTCTCCTTAACTGGAGATTTGAAAAGTACTTCCTCCATCTTGAGGGTTACCATATTTGGACAGTGACACACCTCATTCACAAAAGCTACAGCAGACTCATCCACCCATGTCAGCATTGTTCCTCCAAAGAGATTGTTATGCACCCCTAAATCGTACTTCTTACAAACTTTAGTAGCAAGTAATTTCATTCTTTAATGATTAATTTTTGTGCGTCCATCATTCTTTATTGGAAGCATCATCTGATAGGCCAAATCATCCGACCGACTATCATCCGTAACGTCCAAACCATAAATTATCTTATCTACATCACCGTATTCAAACGTACCGAAAACACGGTCCCAAATAGAGAAGATATTTCCAAAATTCCTATCTGTCCACGGCTCCTCAAAGTGGTGATGAAACTTGTGCGTGTTTGGTGAAATAATCAGCAAGCTAATCGCTTTATCCACAGATAAGGGCAAACGAACATTTGAATGGTTGAAATATGTAAAGGCTACTGTGAGGATTCTGTAGAACAAATAAAATCCAATAGGAGCTCCCATAATAATAATAGCAAGAACGGCAAAACTCTCCCTAGCAATAAAGTCAAGTGGATGTAGCCTTGTTCCAGTTGTGGCATCAACATGAGTATCGCTATGGTGAACCAGATGAATCCTCCAAAAAATCTTCACTCTATGTACAAAAAGGTGAGATAGATATTGTGCGATAAAATCAAGAGCCATTACAGCTGCAAGAAGCTCCAGCCATAATGGCCACTCTACTTGATTTAATAAGCCCCAACCTGTCGCTTCAATCCATGCAAATAAGCCAAGCGTCATTAATCCGAATATTACATTTATTATTATAAGAGTCCCAAGAAAAACCAAATTCGTTCTGGTGTGTATCCAGCTTCTATACCCACCTTTAAATAATGGCCTTATCATTTCAATCCCAAAAGCTGCCGATAAACAAATAACAATCCAAACTAATTTATGCCAGGACTGCAATCCCTCAAAAAACACAATCATATTTTCCATAACACGAAATTTACAATAAATTACCTTGTAATTTGGCGCATATGAAAAGATTAGTAGCCTTCACTTTCAATATAATTTGCATCAGTAGCTTGATTGCCCAGCCAACAATAAATTGGACAAGTCCCGTTGAGGTATCTACTGAAGAATTCGGCAATAAATGTACTCGCATAGGGCTTAATACTTTAGGAAATCCCATTATTCTTCATGGAAAATCTGGAGATAATGCGGGGCTTTACATAACAATAATGTCAGATGATGAGTTCGGCAGCCCCATACTAATAACCCCAGAAACAAATATCTACCTATCTGAATCTGAAGGACCGCGTATGGCTGTTTCTGGTGACCATATCGCTGTTAGCTATCAAATTTCTGGAGAGTGGGCTAGTGGCGCTTATGTCGTCCTTTCTGATGATGGGGGGCTTACTTGGGGAATACCATACCCTCTTGCTCCGAATGCTACAGATGACCATTTCGATCCTGTAGTTGCTTTTGACGGAAATAACAATCCTTGGGTTGGGCTTAAATGGGGGACTAACCCGACTTTTGAAGGAATACACCTTTTCAATAATGAAACCGATTCATTCGACCCAGCAATAAATGGAGGAATTGCCACAGCAGGTGTTGCAGTTTGCGAATGTTGCCCTTCTAATACATTTTTTCAAGACGGTGTTTATTACAATGTCATAAGAAATAACTCGAGTAATATTAGAGACTTTTGGCTTACCGTCTCACAAGATGGAACTACGTGGACTGATGCCATAGATATAGATCCTACTGACTGGAATACTTCTAGCTGTCCTGCTTCTGGTGCCTCATCAACAATAATGGACGATGGAACTCTCGTAAGCTGCTTTATGTCTGGGGCAGATGGCAGTCGTGTTTACTGGGCCACTGTAGACGCCGGAACTTTAACTTTCCAAGAATCTGGTAGAATTGACCCTCTAAATAACTCAACCGAGAATCACCCCTCGATATCTTCAAGCGGAGAGTGGTTAATCACATCGTGGGAAAGGAATTCCGGGGGATATGAGGTTATGGTTGCTATATCAGATGCCGGAGCCGGCGAGCTCGAAAATTCTGTAGTAAATGTCACCTCTGAGCAAAGTGGGCATAAGCGCAATCCAGCTGTGATTTTCGATGGTGAGTTTATTCATCTCGTTTATAAAAACACAACAGATGGAGTCGTTAATTATTTGAAGGGGGAAATCTCTGGTACTTCTAAAATTGAAGGAGTCGAATTTAATGATAGCCTATGGGCGATTTCTGAAGATGAATTTGGCTGGACTTTAAAAGGTGAAAATGCCTCATATACCTTATACGACTTGAATGGACGAGTATTGGAAATGGGTGAGTTCTTTAACGAACTATATCTTCCGAACGGCAATAAAATAATGATTTTGCAACTGAGAAATGAAAATCAAGTGAAATCGTTTAAGCTTTTAAAATAAAGCTGTCAGCGAGAGGTGTAACTTAATTTAAGGGCAGGCCTCGCCAAAATTCGCCAAGATGCCATCGAGTAAATCCGCAACCGTCACAGCTCCGTCTCCGTTCACGTCAGCCATACAATTAGACGTGCACCCAAAATCACTCAATAAAATAAGTACGTCTCCGATTATGATGAAGCCGTCATTATCTAGGTCAGCGGGGCATGACCCTGGATTGGCGTCGCAGCTGAGAACCGTTGTCCCATCCCCAAAGAAGGACAGGGCACGTTCATAAGCATCCAGCCCGATTTCAATGCCCATCAAACGCCCAGGAACGTCGTCGAAGTAGGGGTGAATACCCCCATAGATTCGGCTCAAACTGCATTCGTCGGAGGCATCGCGGTAGGTGGCCCATTGTAATTCCACGTCGACACTTGGACCGTCTTCAAAGACCAAGAATTCGTTGGCCGGTGCAAGAAAGGTCCCCATTCCTCCTGGAAAGTACGCGTCTCCGGTAAAGGCAGTCATCACTTCTGCTGCTGCACGCGAGTATGTGCTGTGACCGCTCACGTACCCAGCAAATGGGGGGCTGACAAAAGAAGGCCGTTGGTACGGCTCCCACACTTCAGCAAGCACCCAACCTACGCCAGCAAATTCAGTGTCTACGTTGTTTATAGCCAAACTTCCTTTCCACGCCCACAGTTTAATTTTTCCTACGTTTTCACCCAAGATTCCTGCCAAATCGTCTCCAGTTTCAACTGTTTCAATGGAGCCTGGAATTAAAGGTAGTCCACCCGGATGGTAATTGTCTGCCGCGGGGTCGGTGCTTTGACCTAATTCAGCCATGCCTCGGATGGCGGTGATGGGGCGTGATGAGTCGTACCACCCCTTAGCTCCCCAGGCTGATACAGCGCAGTCGTGCATGGCGGAACCCAATGCGAGATACGCTTTGACGTCCCATTCGAGGTCGCTCAAAACGTCGCCTTCTCCTTGGAATTGTTTTACTAGTAGTGGGTGATCGCTCACGTAGTTCAAAAGGGTGAACCAATGACCGGGGGGTGTCTCCGAATCTGGCCCATCTGCCCAAAACTCCGCAAGTACACGTGCATAGTCTCCTCTAGGAACCATATTAGGTATATAAGCAGATCCCATTGAAGGATTGATGCTGTGGCCTGGACTGGGGGAACCGCCGTTGGTGGCGTCGTACAACGTTGCGTACGTTTCTAAGGTCGTGGGATAGGTCTCACGGTTTCCAATCGAAGCGGGACTGATGTCCCACATTACTCCATCTGTGGGGTCCAACATCCCTGACCAAAGCGCCACCATGCTGTGGCCGTCCACGTAGATATCGGAAGTTCCCAGCCCGTTCATGTCGTGCAAGGCAGGATCACCCGGATCGTGGTACACCTTGTACTCAAACCCGTCACGTGTGTACGAGGTGAGATCCATATCAGTGAAGGCCCAGGATGTTACCTGCCCCCATTCTGGAGAAAGAAATTCTGGAGTTTCACCAGGGATAGCGTTACCGCTTTGATCAATGAATAGGTCTAGGGTTAGCGGCTGCCAACGGTTCAAATCAAGCACCATCGCGTTTCCAGGCAGTTCCACAATGAGGGGTGGGTTGATGGGCGTATAGGACGTATTGATATAGGAGTTTTGTTCGTTAGCTCCGTCTTGAAGACCAAATGCGATTATTTGCGACGCCAAATAATTACCAAGAGCTCGTCCGTCTCCCGAACTATAGTCCGTGCTGGTGAAATTGACGTCGTAGCCCAACGTCACCATGTGTACATCATAGCCCGTCATTAGGTCCGCGGCCTGAGGGGCGTTAGCAAACCGGTGTTTCAGCAACCGGTACATTCCAAATGCTAGGGCTTCGTCCCTCGCTATGGCGATGTCGGTGGACGGGGTGAATCCATCAAACGGCGCTTGGAATCCTGCGTAATCCTGCCCTAGAAATGCAGGGCACGCAGAAGGCTCCATGACAGCCCAAGCATCCCACATCAGCATGGAGCTGTGCCAGAGGTTGCGTGCGTGCACCGTGGGGCGTGCGTAGTCGCCTCGGACGCTTTCTAAGAGCATTTCGTTCCATTGGCGCGCCATACTATTGTCGGTGTTTATGATGGGGTAGTCCACCTCTTCTGTACAATCGGGACTGGGATTCGTAGGGCACACATCGCACGCATCGGGAATCCCATCTAAGTCATAGTCAGCAGATGTAGCTACTAGGTCGCAGTTATTGGACATGATGACATCGTACCCTTGGCATTTGCCGTTGAGGATGTCGATGAGACCGTCATTGTTTATATCCAAAAGCGCTACGTCGTAGCTGTTGGTAACCCAGTCTAAGTTGGTGTTGCCATAAGGATCATTGAAGGTGCCGTTGACGTTTTCATAAATGGCGATGCGTCGGCTGCTATTGCACGGCGGAATGTCAACATCCACATCGGAAACCACCACATCATAATCTCCATCGAGGTCCAAATCGGCGGCATGTACGTTGCCCCCAAATCCACTTGTAGAGCTAAACCCGAGATTGACAGTATTAAATCCCAAACTTACATCAGCAGTATGAGATGTCGCTGTCAATAGTTTGTCGCTTCCGTCGTCCACGACGTATAAATCAAGCAGACCGTCGTTATTGAAATCCGCGATTTCAAACATGTACGGCGAATCGCTCGGTACCAGGTTATGCCAGGAGTTGAAGTTCCCTGTCCCATCGTTGAACAGGACGATGACTCCTCTCGAATTCCAAGGCGCTACGTCGTAGAGGGTCGTGTTTTTAATCAAGTCCAAATCGCCGTCGCCGTCCATGTCATGGATTTGACCAGCTGTACCAAAGGCGCTGTTGCGTAGGTCTCCCATTCGTGACTCACCATCGTCAATGAAATGCCCCGTTCCGTCGTTAATCAACAAGAAATCTTTGGAAGTCCCTCCTCCGCTGTTCACTCGATAGTTCACGAAGTACAAATCTTCCGCACCGTTGCCTGTCAAATCGCCCGACCAAATGGCGCAAATTAGGGGGTCATCCGATATCAAAGTCGGGAACCGAGAAGCACTTTCGTCCGCAAGCCCCAACCAGTTTCCCTCGCCATCCTCACCCAAATTCATATATAACATAGGTTGTTGACTGAAGGTGTTGGCAATGACCACATCATCCCACGAGTCACCATCCGCGTCTACGACATAGATATCACGTGCAAAACTAGGGTTTGAGATAAATTCAGGCGCTAGTTCCAGTGTCATGTCCACGAGCACTCCTTGTTGATTGATCAGCAGTAAGTCAGATTTTGGGGGTTCAGATGGAGCTGAAAAGGGCTCTTTTCGAACCACAATCACATCAGTCCACCCGTCTTTGTTCAAGTCCACAGGCCACAAATCCTTTTCTTCATCATCACTTATTGCCACGCTGAACAATTCCATCCTGCTTTCGGTTTGGACGTCCCATTCTAGCCATTGGGCTTGCGCACAAGGTGTCAATAAGAGGGTTAAAATCAGGGCAAGTATGCGGGGGGCGCGAGGGGTATTGTGTAACATCTAAACAGGGCTTTTCAGTCAACTATATAAAGACGCATAGATTTAAGATGAGTTGAGTGGTTGGGTAAACTTTAAAACCTAAAATAAGAAAATCTGAGCGGTGAATATATATGTATATATTGCAAAATGATAAAATTTACTTTGATCACTGGAGCAAGCAGTGGCATAGGTCTGGAAATGGCTAAAGTCTGTGCTGAAAAAGGCATGAATCTATTGCTTATTTCATTGCCAAAGGAAGACTTAGAGGCTAAATCAATATCAATCTCAACTAAGTACAAGATTAAAGTTGAATATTTCGAATGTGACCTTACTGAAATTAGTGATATTAATAATTTGGTTAAATGGGTTGAGGAGAGTGGATTTAATGTAAACTTCTTAATCAATAATGCTGGCTTTGGTGGAACGATGTCATTTGATGAAATGGGGGAAGAGTACATTAATAAAATGATCGACCTAAACATCAAGGCTACTACGCATGTCATGAATAAGTTTATGCCCATTCTTAAATCAAATTCACCATCTAGAATTTTAAACGTAAGCAGTATTATTTCTAATCTAGTTGCACCCTACAAATCATTATACGCTGCAACAAAAACGTATGTAATAAATATTAGCTTAAGTCTTGCATATGAACTTAGGGAACATGGCATTTCTGTCAGCGTAGTCCTGCCAGGAGCAACTCCCACAAACAAAGTTGTATCGAACCAAATAGAACAAGGAGCTTTTGCTGCAAGAGCTACTGTTATGAGTGCGAATGAAGTTGCTAGAATAGCTGTTGACAAAGCATTAAAAGGAAAGATAATTATTACTACGGGTACAAAAAATGGATTAATTCGAAAACTGATATCAGCTCTGCCGCATAGGATCTCCGCATTACTCGCAATTTACCAATACAAAAAACAGAAGAACAACGATGAACTCAACGGGAATTGATATAGGTTGGATAGAAGGTGATATGATTATAGCCTTACCTATAATGCTGTGCCTTATTGGATTTGCAACATTTTGGTTTGTTTCAAAAGCAACCAAAATCAATAACGGAACAGTTAAAAATGTTTTGTTTACGAAATATTGGGGGCTGTGTACCATGGGCATCATACCCGCAATAATCGCACTACAAATAATGCCTCAGTACGCGCTTGCAGACTATGGACTCACATACAACTCTGACTCTACAACCACTTCTCTTGTAGCGATCTTGATTCTTGCTGCGCTAACAATGCCTCTTGTGTTTATGAGTGCTAAAAAACCATCTCACCAAGTAAATTACCCTCAAATCAGAGAGAAGAACTGGACTATGAGTTTGGTGTTGAAAAACAGCTTAGGTTGGTCAGCCTATCTGTTGGGTTATGAGTTTCTTTTTAGAGGGATCTTATTATTCCCGTTGGTAGGTGCTCTTGGAGTTTGGCCTGCTGTTGCAATAAACACCGCTATGTATTCTGCGACGCACATCCCTAAAGGCCTAGATGAAACGATCTGTGCTGCATTTTTAGGGGTCGTCCTGTGCTTAATCACACTAATGACCGGAACTCTTTGGGTTGCTATTGTTGTCCACATCATAATAGCTTTAACAAACAGCTTTTCTTCAATATACCACAATCCTGAAATGAAGTTTGTAAAATGACCGTTTTCATTACAGGAGGTACGGGATATATAGGCGCTCACCTTATCAAGGAATTAATCTCGAACGGTCATAAGATTCATGCTTTGGTTAGGAATCTTGAAAAAGCTGCACCACTTCCAAAAGAGGGGCTTGTCCTTTTCAAAGGAGATCTTAGTGACAAAGAGAGGATTAAAGAAGCAATGAAGGGTTGTGACCAAGTCTATCACGTGGCAGGGAACACTTCAATATGGGAAAAGGACCGTTCAAAATATTACACCATAAATGTTGATGGAACGAGGAACATTCTTGACGCTGCGCTTGAAAATAAGGTAAAGAGAGTCGTGTTCACCTCTACTGCTGGAGTACTCGGCCCATCATATGGTGGTATCGTTACCGAGTTAAAATGCAGAAATATTGACTTTCTAGTCGCATATGAGTCATCTAAAGCAATGGCTGAGTCTCTTATCAAGAGTTATGTTCTTGAAAAAGGTCTAGATGCTGTAATTGTCTCTCCAACTAGAGTTTTTGGGCCTGTATTATTTGGGGAACCGGCCTCTATAACTCAATTAATCTCTAAATACACAAAAGGTAAGTGGAGAATAATTCCTGGAGATGGTTCAAAAATAGGCAACTACGTTTTCGTTGATGATGTTGTTAAAGGTCACATTCTTGCAATGGCAAATGGGGTTAAGGGAGGAACCTACATTTTGGGCGGAGAAAACCACAGTTACAACGCATTCTTTAAAATACTGAAAGAGGAATCCTGTCTCGATTATCGTCTCATAAAAACTAGCATTGGCCTACAATTACTATATGCACATTTAAATACTTTTTTCGCAATACTTAGGGATAAAAAACCGGCAATTACAGCAAAATGGGTTCACCGTTTCAAGTACCATTGGGAGGTAAGCCCAAACAAAGCTGTTGAAGAACTACAATTAAGAATCACACCGCTCAGAGAGGGTATTAAAAAAACCTTAAATAGCTTGTGAATAGGGGGGCTACACATTCCTAAGCATTAAAGGACTTTACAGACGGTTAGCTAACACTTGTTGTTCCCAATGTTGTGCCGAATTATATCTGTTTTTTGAAGTAACGTCTTCAATGAGGTGAGAGGTTGATAAGTATACTTCCAAAAGAGAGGGTACAAAGCAACATTTACAAAGGGTTATGATATGGCTTCATAGCTCAGGTGATAACTTTTACTTCAAAATATTATCGAATAAGATTCTATCGAACTCCTCAGTTTTTTCAATATGTGGCATATGGCCGCATGAATCTAGTATATGGAATTCTGAGCGTGGAATCCAGTTTAATGCATTTTTACAACATTCTTCAACGGGAAAAACTACATCTTTAGCTCCCCAAATGAATTCAACGGGGAAATCATATAATCCAACCATCACATTTTCTCTCATTATGCTCCTTTCATTTTTTCTTGTTGATATAAGTGCTCGTGCAAAATGCTTATGAAAGAGGAGTGGTCTGTACAAATCAATCCACCAATCTAATTCATCTTTTTTATAAAAATCTTCTAGCTGTCCTTCAGCTCTTGTTGGAAAGTCTGTTGCGATAAATTCTTTGATTTCTTCGTCTGATACAATATTATTTCCCTCAGAGTTAATAATAGTAGAGGTGTTTAAAAAACCTCCCGGAGAAACTAATATCAATTTGTTTATCCTATTAGGATGATTCGCAGCTATCTGGGAAACTACTCGCCCACCCATAGAGATTCCTGCAATATTTATCTTTTCTTTAATTTCTAAATGATCTAGTAATTGTATGACCTGGTCTGCAAACAATTCAACAGAATAAGTAGTGTCAGGATTTGAAGAATTACCCCTTCCATATAAATCTAGGCTTAATACGGGTATTCCCTTTTCAAGAGCCATCTCTATCGTATGGTCCCACTGATAACATGGGACGGAAAAGGATGGAACTAATACTAAGGGTGTCCCATTTCCCGGTATATAGTTATAGTAGGTATGACCTGAATTTAGCTCAACAAAACTACCCTGAGTGATTGAGGCGCGAAAATCCTCGTTCTTCTCGATAGTCTCGTATTCTATTTGATTAGAGCATGAAGCCAACAAAAGTAATGATGCAAAAAGAATAGTAAAAGTCTGTGTTTTCATGATCGAGGCGAATATGAAAGGGATATAACGTACATTAGAAATCTTAATTCAATATTATGAATAAAGATAAATTAGAAAAAGTAACTGTTATATGTTTCTCATTACTAGGAATAATAAACATTATTTATGTAATAATCTGCATGCTTAAAAGGTTTGATAACTTTAACAGCACTATTTTTCCCATATATTTTGTATTAATAACGACTACATCTTATTGGTCTAAAGAGAATATCTTAAAAAACAAATTTGTTCAATATCCTCTCATAATTATGTGGATTTTGTTTTTAATCTTTTTAGGAAACACTTATCTAATATAATCACACGACTAATCAGATACTCTTTTATATCAACGTTGATGGATCAGAAGAGAAGAAGTTTGTGGTAGAGTAATCTTAAATCCTCAAATCTAAAGGGGTGCAGAGAATAAAAAATCAATGTGAAAAACTCAACCTCTAAGAATGCGCTTAAATTTCATCTGAAATTGAAATACTTGAGTTATGCCGTCTTCTTCTTTTCTTACACTAACCGTTAGCAACAAGTTAAAGAACCGGCTTTTAAAACAATCAATATGAAAGCACAACCGCACAAAACAGAAAGAATACACTCATTAGATTCTTTACGTGCAATAATGATGTTATTAGGAGTAGTTCTTCATTCTGCAATTACATATGGTAATGCAGATTGGGGTTCAACTTGGTCATTAAAAGACCCGATTGCTACTAGTTCCGTTAATGATTATATAGTAGATATAATACATGTTTTTAGAATGCAAATATTCTTTTTAGTAGCAGGATTTTTTGGTGCAATGCTGTTTTATGAAAGAAAACCCCTTAAAATGGTTAAAAACAGAATATCTAGAATCGTTTTTCCTTTCATAGTATTTTTAATTTTACTTTGGCCTACTGTTGTTTACGCTTCTGTTTACACAAGGTCATTATTTAATGGAAGCAATAATCCGTTAGCTGACGCATTAGCACGTTTTTCTAGTATTGAAATACTAATTCCTAATGGCACTTTTCATTTATGGTTTCTTTATTACTTGGCAATTATTACTTTTGTTTCGGTAGGTCTTGGATTGTTATTTAAAAAAATACCAATAGTTTCCAATTATATATCTAATATCTTTGGCAAGGTCATACAAAAACCAATACTACGCGTTATAATTTTTGCTAGTTTAACGGCTGTAGTTTATTTAATAATCGGGACTTCTCAAGTTGCAGCATCAATTTCATTTATTCCCGATTTTAATACATTCATTTATTTTTTATTTTTCTACTTGGTAGGATGGGTTTTGTTTAAATCTAAACATCTATTAGATTCAATGATGAAATTTGATTGGGTTTGCACTATTCTTGGAACTGCTTTATTTACTGTCTTCTTTTTTATGAATGAATCATTTGGTTACGAGGTACAAATAATTCTAAAATCAACAATGATTTGGTTATTTGTTTTCGGAATTACAGGTTTATTTATTCGTTATGGCAGCAATCACTCTGCAAGAATGAGGTATATATCAGATTCATCTTATTGGGTATATTTACTTCACTTATCCTTTACCGCAATCATTCCGAGTTTTATTGTAGACTGGCCATTACATGCCATATTAAAATTCTTGTTTGTCTTAATTAGCACAGGAATTATCTGTTTTGTAAGTTATCATTATTTGGTTAGAGATACTTTCATTGGGAAATTTTTGAATGGGAGAAAATATTCTCGAAAACTCTCTGATATTAATAAGACCGAGGAATTATCATAATTGAAACCAATATTATCTCAGCAACCTGTTGATAAAGAAACACTACTATGAAAAATATTTCTTTTTTAATTTGGGTTCTGGATAATCTTGATATGGAGGAAAAATATCCGTTGCAGTTAGACTGGAAGGGTGGGTTGCTTGAATATACCTATGATGAACTTAAACTAGATATAAATAATGACAAAAAAGGAAATTTATGGTTAGGTGGCGCAGGTGGATTATATAAGATCAACATGAATGGAGAGGTCATAAACGTAACCACAAATGGACCTTGGAAATAAAAATACAAACGCACAACAATACCTAAACCAAATTGCATAACTTGGTTTAGCCGCACCGTTATGGCTTAATTAATAAAGTTTTATTTGTGAAGATTATTAAAACAATATTCTTGATTTTCCTCCTATTTCAATTCAATAATAAATTGTTAAGTCAAGATTTAAAATAATTTGATGGCTTTGCAATTAACCCTAAAATTGGCCCTGCATTTACAAAGCTTGGTGGAAACGATCTTCCTTCTGCAGGCCTAGAGATTAATATTTTAAAAAATAAATTTATTTACTCATTAGATTATATAGCACATAATTTTCTTGACCAAAACCAAATAGGTATAATGATGGGAAAATATAAAGGAGATAAATATTTCAGGATACAATATCAAGCTGGCATTAATATGTTTTGGGGTAAATCTTCAACTACTGGCACAACACAACCATGGATTAATACAAGTGGAGGGTCTAGCTCATCATTTTATACAGTAGGTGCAATTACCAAAGTTGGATTGAAATTTATTCCTTTAAAAAATTTAAGTATCGGCACTGATCTTCTAATTAATTTAAACTTTAAAAACACTATGTTTATGCCAATGCTAAGTATAGAAATTGGTAAATTAAGAAATGCTATTGAAAGCCATAACAATGGCTAAAGCTAATTAAACAACTACCTTTAGCCGTAACGTTATGGGCAATTAAAAAACGATTGAGCATAAACAGAAAAGTAACCGACTAATCGGGAAAATAAGAAGTCTTAAAATATATTTGAATTAAAAATTACTCATTTAGGGATATGAATTTGACCTGAACAATCCCATATAAACAAAGTAAGGCAAAATTAAAATAACGAATAAA
>JABISU010000189.1 GCA_018700255.1 Flavobacteriales bacterium
CATCACTGGCGCTTTATTCATCTGCGTGATGGCTTGGACATTAGCAACACAAGAAGAAAACGCTCAAAGCGTAGGCCCAGTCATAGGCATCAGCCTGCTATCAATGACATATGGCGTGATGATTCTCCTTGTTGCCGCTAGCCTATCCAGCGACGCCCTCGCACAAAAGGTCGACTTTGGTAAAATAAACTGGCATCTATTAGAGGTTTTCGCACTTATCATCCTCATGATTTTTGCTCCTGAGAGCGTATGGGAATGGGCCGACAGAGTAAATCCTAGACCAACATAACTTCAATCAGATCCACAGTGTAACGGCAAAGGATGCAGACTGAATTCAGATACTCAACTCATTACGCCTCCAAGAGAAATCTAGCTAAATTTGACTTAAGGCTACGATGTAAATTCAGAATAATAAGGGGATTAGAAAATGCATACAAACGTCAAAACCGCTTTGGGGATCTTTCTCTTCATCTTCTTTGGCTTTATTGCGCTGTGGGCTCCGTCCGAACATTTTTCTCACATCATAAAAACAGTGAACGGTTCTATGCCTCTTCTTCATTACTTTAAGCCCGAACTATTCGCTGTAGTTTTGACGCCACTGCTCGTCGCGACTGGTTGGAGAGTTTGGGCAGGGGAAAGTCACTGGTCTTCTGTTTGGTTTAATGCAGGCGTTCCCCTTGGTGTTGTAGCAAGTAGTCATTCGCTGATTGCTGTCTTAAATAGTGCGACTAGTGCAGAAAAAGCTATGAACCTTGTTGGTGAATCCTTGCTAGCAATTTTTTATGGGGGTCTTGTTTCCTTAATTGGATATTTAAACCTAAACGCAGACGACATACCGATAAAACGCAATAGTGACTCCAAGTTAACTAAATTTTTCGTGCTCCTGCTTATCTACTTAATATTCGGGGCAAGCATGCATTTCTCCTACAACGGGATACATTTGTATGCAGATTACCAACCTCTTGCCGTTAATGCTGCGCTTCTTTCGGCCTTTCTTCTTCTCAATCGGGACAAAAGTAAAAGCTTTTGCCATTTGGTTTGTGAAGCGATGGTTATGGCTAGTCTAGCCTCAGTAATGATCGCAGTTATCTCTTACAATTTTTATCAGGGATATGAACAAGTCATCGGTCCAATAGTTGCCAAGGGAATATTGGGCATTTCGTATTGCTCTTTCATTATTTTTTTATGCGCAACCTTCTTCTCGGAAAAAGATCTGCGAGAGACCAACTTTGACCGAATCAATTGGCACCTTCTAGAAATAAGCGGATTGTGGGTTTTAATGTGTTTCGCGCCAAAGAGCTTACTAGAAATTTTCGGAGGGTGATCTGAAAGGTGTAGGACTGCGAAAGATCTAAACATACACTTCCTTGCTGGCAGAAGAAATTTACCCTCTAGATGCTTACTATAGAGTAGCCACATAGGTTATATCCCACGCAACAATGGCGAATGTCTCACAAGGGTTTGAGATATCGCTGCTATTCGCTCCTGCTTCACTCAGACAGACTTAACCATGCAACAGATGCCTAGCACTAGCTCGCAGAGTTGCCATCCGGCCGGATACTTATACAACTTTCTCCGTATACTCGCACTTGGGCATGTGACCATGCCGAAGCCTTAGTATATTAAAGAGGTGGTCGGAGGTTTTGACATAGTTTGAGGTTGTAAAGATAACTATCAATACTGGATTTAAATCAGTGTATTTGAGGATTCAAAAATCCTACCTAGAAGTATATGTTTTTCGCTGCTCTCATTAGACCCACTAACCGAACAACATCTCATAAGGTATGTGTAGCTTCTTTATAAAAAACCGATAGTGACTGCAGTATTTCCTCGTAATTTACCCTTCTCTAAATCTTTTTATCTAGCCTATCCGATTGAAATATCTGCATAGATTTGTTCTAGATTAGGACTTCATAAGCGTATAAGGTTGTGCTCAGGTCATTGATAACTAATTTTTGAAATCTATGAATCTCCGCTTCTGCATTCTCATCTCGCTGCTGCTTCTGTCCTCACTCACATTTGCTAACTGGCAGAAATTTGAGTCCGACAATTTCATTTTATATTCGGAAGAAAATACGGATAGATCGTTTAAGGCTATAAGGTTGGCTGAAGTTCAATTAAACGTCTTAAAGGGACTCTTTCCCTCTCAGCTTAAGAACAATCGCAACAAACTAGAACTTATACTCGTAGATCAGCGAGTTGAACGGTCAAATCTGCCACGACGCGCGAAAGAAAGAGACTTTGGAACTTATCTTCAACGGAGGAGTTCTGATGTTGGCTTGGTATCTAAACATAGAAAACCTATGAGTCCTGTCCCTTTGTACTACATCGCGAATACGGAGCTTTCAAACTTTCCCTATTGGTATCTTCAAGGAATTGCACTACTTACAGGCTACATTTCTGTGCATAGAGACTTTGTAAGTATTAATGTGCAACTCTTAGTAGACTATCCACGGGCAAGAGTATCCAGCGCGGGGGCAAAACCAAAGCTTGTGCCCTTAGAACATCTATTTGAAAACCTTCAGATTATGGAAGATGACGTTTCGTTCTATATCTCTGTGTTATGGACAATGGTTATATCCAAGTTTACGGAGTCGCCAGAACTAAGAGCCGGCCTAAGCTCCTACTTTGAGTTGTTTAGGGCGGGTGAGCGTA
>JABISU010000127.1 GCA_018700255.1 Flavobacteriales bacterium
ATTTAAGCACGACCTTTGCGAAATGGAAACGAGGATAAATAAATTTCTAAGCGAAGTTGGTTTTTGTTCGAGAAGGGCTGCAGATAGACTACTTGAGCAGGGTAAGATTACGATTAACGGGAAGGTTCCAGAGCTCGGTACGAAGGTGAAATCGGGTGATGAGGTGATGGTTGACGGTAAGCTAGTGGGAGATGGTGTGCGCGATAAATTAGTCTACTTGGCATTTCATAAGCCTGTTGGAATTGTCTGTACCACAGACCAAAGTAGAGAGGAAAATAACATCATAGATTTTATCGGCTATCCCACCAGAATTTTTCCTATAGGTAGGTTGGACAAGCCTAGTGAGGGTTTAATTTTTTTAACGAACGACGGGGATATCGTAAATAAAATTCTCAGAGCAAAGAATCACCATGAGAAGGAATATATCGTAACTGTAGATAGGATTATTATCGGCAGTTTCATTCGTGATATGGGGAATGGAGTTCCCATTTTAGACACGGTGACGAATCCTTGCTTTGTCGAACAAACAGGAGACCGCGAATTCCGAATCATCCTCACCCAAGGGCTTAATAGGCAGATCCGTAGAATGTGCGAATATTTCGGATATAGAGTTGGGCGACTCAAGCGAGTTCGAATCATGAATATGTACCTAGACATGCCTGTAGGTACCTGGCGCGATTTTAAAAAACCCGAGCTTGAAGAAATGTATCGCATGATAGGCGATTCATCGAAGACTTTTTAATAAAATCGGATTTGATTCAGGACATAAGCCACGAGGTTAACGCGGAAACAATTCTGGAATACGTTTCGCAACTCCCAGGGGTGACTCAGGGTTTTCCGTTCGATAATAAAACGTTGGTCTTTAAGGTTGGAAATAAAGCGAAGGAAAAAATATTTGCTCTGCTCAACATTGAAGATTTTAAAAGCGTAAATCTTAAATGTAATCCTGAACGTTCAGTGCAGTTACGGAGTGAATTTGAGGGTGTAATTCCAGGATGGCATATGAATAAAAAGCATTGGAATACGGTGTCACCAGTTCCGATTTCAGATGTTCCACCAAAGTTATTTTGGGAACTCCTGCACCATAGCTATTCCACAGTTCGCAACTCGTTGCCGGTAAAAGTAAGAAACGACCTTACTTAAGTCAGTTGTGAAATCACACGAAATTTAACAGGGTTGACCGAATACTGCAAGTACAGCCAACACGTCTGATATAGTTACCGAATCATCGCCATCAATATCGGTTGAACAATCTGAAAGGCATCCGTACTGGCTAAGAATTAGCAAAATATCGCTCGTGTCAATGATGTTATTTGGCACCACATCTTCTAAACAATAAAAAACAGGATCAGGAGGTGTCCCCACTAAAATTGAATCCAACGGGAAGCTTTGTATGCTCCTAGAAAAAGTTCCAGCCACCAATCTTCTCTCCACGGTGTCTACGACTAAATCGTAAACAGGTATCCAGGGCATGTTGCCCAATCTCTCCCAGTTGACTCCTGCATTTACAGTTGCATATACTCCTGCGTCTGTAGCTGTAGCCCAAACCAATTCGCTCAACGCTACGATAGAATTCATGGGATGTTGAGGCAAATCCCCAGAAATACTTTCCCAAGCACCTCCCAGCTCTGCTTTTAAAATATGAGGTGTATATGCGTAATCACGATAACCACTCACTGTGCAGAAAATAGAGTCAGGATTAAACGGGTCGAAATAAAGATCTGTAACGTAACGTTCTGGCAAACCCTCTGTCATTAAATTCCACGAGAGTCCTCCATCGGTCGTGTAATGAACTCTTCCGTCGGAAGTTCCAGCGGCTAAGACGTTTTCGTCAAAGGGAGATCCTGAAATAGCTGAAATGACTCTATATCCAAGTCCTGGACTTATATTTTGAGTGAGGTCTTCGCTCATGAGACTCCAAGTGCCCAATGGAGTTCCTGTCATTTTCCACATTCTTTGAGTTCCTGTCCAAATGTGATCAGGATTTGCAGGGTGTAAAATAATCGGTGTATCCCAGCCTTTTCTATCATCGTATTCTAGGGCTTCCATGTCTATCCAGCTGGGGCTAGGTGTCGTTGATGGATCCTCGGAAAAAGCAAAATTTCCGTATTGAACTGTAGCTATCCTGTAGTTGGGATTCGTAGGATGGAAAACAGGGGTAAAGCCATCTCCGCCTCGATCTCGTGACCAACTATCCACTTCTAAATATGAGCCACTTGTTGTCCCGTTATCCTGAGCTCCTCCTGTATATACGCCTTGATTATGCGGGTTCCATTCAACCCTGTAGAATTGAGAGTTGTTGATGTTCTCTATGTCGGTCCAAGTCTCTCCGTGATCATCGGTCCTGTATGCTCCCCCATCGGTAGCTAAAATAGCTGAATTTGGCCCTACCCATTGCAAATCATGTTTATCAGCATGAACAGAATACTCCCACCATACAGGAGTTAGTAGATCCCAAGTCACACCCCCATCAAGAGAATTCCACGCGTCCACCCCTAACAAAGTAATGTCCTCAGAGTTCCATGGGTTTACTCTAATTTTAGAGAAATACCAACCAAAACCTCCCAATGCATTCGCCAGAGGTGAAGTATCGCTGATAATAGGAGACCAATTCATTCCTCCATCTGTGCTCTTGTAAATATTGTCGATTTGCATGTTTAACCCCACAACCAATGCAAAGAAAACGCCATTGTGCTCAGAAAGTCCTATTCGGCATCTGTTCTCATTGCCCCATGGATTGTTTACAGATGCCCATGTGATTCCTGAGTCATCAGACCTGTATAATTTTGATTCGGGTCCTACAACTAGTGATCGTGTAGAGTTTCTCAGTCTATTCCACCCTGCAGCGATCATAATTCCAGTTGAAGAGTCATACGCGAGGTCATTCACGCCAGCTGAATCAGAGGGCAGTAGAACATGATCCCACGTGGTTCCAGAGTTTGAGCTTCGGTATAAACCTCTGTCTGGGCCTTTTACGGCAGGGTTACCCATAGTTGCGGCCATAATTACTTCTGGTGTGTCTTCAAGAATGAGTATTTTACTGACTATTCTAGCGCTGTCTAGGCCCAAATGAGTCCAGTTGGCTCCTCCGTCAACTGATCGGTGCACCCCATCTCCCAATCTTGGGTGGGAGGAAATTTGTGGGTCACCTGAGCCTATGTAGACGGTTCCTTCTTGAGTGGGATGAAACGCGATTGTCCCCATTGCCATCCAGGCGAAATCGTCTGTAAGCGGCGACCAGTTCACACCTCCATCATTTGTTCCGAATAGACCTCCTGCAGCACTTCCCGCAAGTATATGGTTTGAGTCGAAAGGATCTTGGGCAATTGCGTTTAATCTCCCACCGATGTTTCCAGGACCCTCCATCCTCCATGAACCACCAATTTCTCTCGAGAAATCATTCACCTCTTGTGCTTCAAAATATTGTCGTACATTTTTTAAAGCTGCATCAGCTTCAGATGCATTCCAATCTTCATCGGGGTATGACCACTTAAAAGCGGCAGCTCTTTGCGGTTCGAATTTGCGGAAAGCATCTTTTTCTATTTCGTTAGATTTAGTAGATACGATGAATAATGAGATTCCCGCAATTAAGCAGAAACAAGAAGTTATTAATAATAGCAGATAAAAGTAGCTTGTTTTGTTCATTGAATGCAAGATACGCAGTAAGTTTGGCTAACTAAATTAAAAACTAATTTTATGCGCATTTCTACAATATTTTTTCTCATAGCAGGATTGTCTTTTTCTGCAAGTGCTTCAGCTCAGCTAATTTGTGATGACCTTATCATCTCTGAATACCTTGAAGGTACAGGGAATAACAAGGGTCTTGAATTTTTCAATCCCACTTCAGAAGCGATTGATTTAAACGCATATGAATTACAACGTTGGAGCAATGGAGAAGGGACAGTTACTGATGCTACACAGCTTTTCGGGACTTTACCTTCTCTTACTACTTGGGTTCTGGTAAATGGTCAGACGGAAGACGTTGATTTGGGAGGTGGCGCAATTTCTCCGATGTGTGATCCGGTGATGCAAGGCATGGCTGATCAACTAGACAATCCTTATCCGGCTCCAACGTACATGAATGGAAATGATGCTCTTGTTCTCGTAAAGAACGGTACAACTGTAGTTGATATTTTCGGAAAGCCAGGAGAGGATCCCGGTACAGCTTGGACGAACGATGCTGAGAATGGTTTTATAGATGTAGGTGATGGAGCTACCTGGCTTACTTCTAACCACACATTACGACGCAAGTATGATGTAGTGCATGGAATAAATGTTCCACCTGTGGTTTTTGATACTTTTTTAGAATGGGACACTCTTCCAGTTAATACTTGGGATGGCTTAGGGTCTCACAGCTGCGCTTGTGGTACTTCTGGAATAAACAATATGGTGCAGACTCCATCATTAGAGATTTTCCCTAATCCTTCAGTAAATGGTCAGTTCAATATCGAAAGCAGTCAATCTGTAAAGCAAATTCAAGTGTACAGTCCTGAGGGTCGTCTAGTTGAGGTGATTGCACCGACTTCAGATATTCGCACTTGGTCTATCTCTACTTCAGATTGGAATGCAGGTGTTTATTTCGTGAACGTTCAGTACTTGAACGGTTCGATTTTCGCACACCGCATCGTCATCCGTTAATTTGTTATCCGCTAATTATTTAGCATTCAATTTCCATGATTCGTATTAATTGTTTTTCCCTGGCCACTTTCTTGGGGCTCTTTTTAGGCTCTATGCTCACTGCATCAGCCCAAACAGGTCTTGTACGTGGTTCTATCTCTGACGCTATAACTGGCGAAGCTTTAATTCAGGCAGCTGTCATATATGGTGCAGGTGAATCATCTATAGGTGTTCTAACTGATTTCGACGGTTTGTTCTCTATTGAACTTACTCCTGGTAAATACAGCCTTCGAGTTTCCTACGTAGGGTATGATCCTATGGCAAAAGAGGTGAATGTCGTTGCGAATTCTACCATCGAAGTTCATTTTAAGATGGAGACTGTACTTCTTCAAGAAGCAAGGGTAGTAGCAGATATCGCTATAGAACGTGAAACCCCTGTTGCGTTTTCAAATATAAAACCACTTCAGATTCAAGAGGAATTAGGTTCTCAACCTTTGCCCATGCTACTCAATTCAACTCCGGGAGTATATGCTACGCAGGCAGGGTCAGATGACAATGGGCCGAGTATCAGCATAAGAGGGTTTAAACAGAGAAACGTGAGTGTACTCGTAGATGGTATTCCTGTTAATGATATGGAGAGTGGTGGAGTATATTGGAACAACTGGTTTGGCCTAGACCTTGTAACTCAAACGATGCAAGTTCAAAGAGGACTGGGTGCTTCTAAACTCGCTCTTCCAGCCATTGGTGGAACTGTAAATATTGTTACTGTAGGGATTGAAAATAAGAAGAAAACGAGTGTTAAGCAAGAACTTGGTAGTTATGGACTGTCTCGTACTACGCTTGGCCACACCACAGGTCGTTTAGATGGTGGATGGGGCTTCACCTTTGCTGGAAGTTATAAGCATGGAGGAGGATATGTGGCGCAGACTTATACTGATTCTTGGTTCTACTATGGTAAGGCACAAAAAGCACTCGGATCGCATATATTTTCTTTAAGTGTTACTGGTGCTCCTTCGAAGAATTCAGCACGTGGGTATCAGCAACGAATAGCAACGCATAGTAAAGATTATGCACGAAGTCTTTTCACAGGGACGGATGCGGAATACACACAAATGACAGAATACAGTCAAGCTTATGATGAGATTTTTAACGATGGAACACTATCTCTTGCTGAAGAGCAGGCAGCTTATTCTGAGCTTAATTCTCAGTACGGATATGACGTAGATGGTGGGGCTGCTGAGTTTGAAAATGAAATGACATCAACGAACTATATTGATACGACAGGCCTTAAGGAGATGGGGCTCAACTACAATGTTCATTGGGGCGAGCTTAATGGATCTAGCTTATATGAGCGTCAGAATAAATATCATAAACCGCTCATGTCTATTCGCCACAGCTGGAGGACAACTGACAAGCTTTATATCACGACTACAGCCTATGCTTCTTATGGTCATGGTGGTGGAACAAGATTAGAGAATTCGCTTGGGTCGGGTGATTATTCAGAAGATGGTCAGGTAGACTTTCAAAAATTTTGGAATACCAATACTGTGGGTGGATTATTCGGTCCTCCGATCGACCCCACTTACTCAGAAACGCTTC
>JABISU010000087.1 GCA_018700255.1 Flavobacteriales bacterium
AAGTCAAGAATAACCCACGAATGAATATCCCTGTTTTCGGAGATGGAGATGTGGACACTCCAGAGAAAACCGTTGAATATCGAGACCGATTCGGAATCGATGGGATTATGATAGGCCGTGCAAGTATAGGTGCTCCATGGATATTCAATGAAATCAAGCATTTTATGAAGACAGGTGAACATCTCGCTCCGCCTACTATCAAGGAGCGTATTGCTGCTGCATCTATGCATTTCGAGGGCTCTTTACAGTGGAAGGGAGTTAGGCTTGGAATTGTTGAAATGCGCCGTCATTACGCGAATTACTTTAAAGGAATTCCCGATTTTAAGAAACACAGATTGGATCTAGTGACGATCGATACAGTTGATGAAATCCGTGCCAAACTTGTAGAAATAGCAGATCTGTATCTTGCAGAGATCTAAAGAGTTGTAAGTCGTCGAATGAGGAATCGCACCATAGCAGCAGACCCCAATCCTCCAATTCCCACAACAACAGCCAGTGTCCCAAAGATATCCATGGCAGACAACCTAACTGGATAATAGGGTACAACAGAACCTTCTATAGTAAGCCAACCGAATTGGTTTTGGCCTAAAACGAGAGCAATCCCTAAAATGGCACCTATCATCCCGCCTAAAATATTTATCGCGAGGCCCTGAATTGAGAAAGTTCGCTCAAGATCTCGGCTTTTCATCCCCAATGCTTTGAAGACTTCGAGATCCTGCTTCTTATCTATGAGTAACATCGTTAGTGATGCAAGTATGTTAAATGCGGCTACAATCAGTATAAAACTGAGAATCACGAATGTGGCCCACTTTTCGGCTCGGTTTGTTTGGGTTATAAACTTGTGCTTTTCAGCCCTTGTGCGAAGAAAAACATTGTCTCCAAGTATATTGAGGAATTCTTCGTCATTTGCTAACGCGTCAGCACTCCACCCCTCTGCAACGCGAATCTCAAATCTTGAAACTTCATGATGTCTGTCAAATAATTCTCGGGTAAGTTCTAAAGGAGCAAGTACATACCTTGTGTCAAGATCGGCATTAATAGAAAATGTACCACAAGCTAAAGCAGGTACAGTCCTGAAATCACTCTCTTTATGTCTTCGGAGTTTTTTACCTCTAATGGGAGCACCTAGTGACATGAGAGGTGGATCAATAGAATCAGATCTAAACCCCATCTCAGATCTAATGCCGTAGCCGATGCAAATACAAGCTTCGTTAGCAAAAGATTTACCCCAAACTCCTTCTACAATAGCTCCATCTATCCCTGAAACATAACCATAATTTGAATCAACCCCCAATACAGAGCAAATATGGGTTGTTCCACCACCTCTTAACACAGCTTCACTTTCTATTACAGCTGAGTAGTGGGCAACTCCAGGGTGATTCTCAATTTTTTCACCAAGCTCGTTAGATAAGACTTCTCCTGAAATTGACACCGCAGCGAGGTCTGCATCCAAGGTGCCAAAAAGATCCTGAACCAAATCTTCAATCCCGTTAAAAGCAGAAAGAATGGCAATCATTGCCATAGTTACCGCAGCAATCACGAACATTGAAATACCAGAAATAATGTGAACTAGTTTACGTGATCGAGGTTGGAAAACGTATCTGCGCGCGAGTTTAAAAGGAAGACGCACTTAATTTACTCTTTTAATGCTTTTTCTACTGCGTCATAGTAATCTAAACTATCGTCTATGTAGAATTGGAGTTCCGGAATTCTTCGCACCTGTTTCCCGATAATACCACCCAAAGCTCGTCTTGTCCAATGCGCCTGTTTCTTTACCACCTTCAAAGCCGCTTCAGGTTCTTTTACCGCCATAAAACTCAAGTAGACTTTTGCCAAACCTAAATCTGGAGACATTCGGACTTGTGTTACAGTTATAAAAAGTCCATCAAAATGCATAGCTGTTTCTCTTTGGAATATAATGCTGAGTTCCTGTTTTACAAGGGAACCTACTTTTTCTTGACGGATGCTTGACATGTGACGAAGTTAGCTAAGATTAGCGGATATTAGTAAAGGAATTTATTGTAGGGATAGCGTTTTATATGAAGTTCCTTCACCCTCTCATATAACAGACTACGTAGTATTGTGACATCATCCTTACTCATTG
>JABISU010000178.1 GCA_018700255.1 Flavobacteriales bacterium
ACTTCCATAGCTGGTCCCATAAGATCCATTTCTCCTTTCATAGCCTTCTTGAGAATCATGTCTACAGTGAGCATGCGGTTAATCTCATTCGTTCCTTCGAAAATTCGATTTATTCTCGCATCTCGGTAAGCTCTCTCGACTTGTGTTTCCATGCTGTACCCCATACCACCATGAATTTGGACTGCCTCATCTACAATGTAGTCAGTAACTTCAGAACAAACTACCTTCATCATAGCACACTCAGGTGCGAAAGAAGCAATCCCTTTCAAGGTAGCCTCCCCGTGGTCTACTCCTTCAGCTTCCAATGCTGCTATGGCATCATCGATATTCTGTGTAGCTCTATACACAGCGGTCTCAGAAGCGAAAGTCGTGATAGCCATTTCCCCTATTTTATGACGAATAGCACCATACTTAGAAATAGGACGTCCGAATTGTTCTCTTTCGTTAGCGTACTTTGAAGATATTGCGATACCTTTTTTACACGATCCGATAACCACTCCTCCAAGTTTAATACGTCCTATATTTAAGATGTTTACAGCGATTTTAAATCCTTTACCTCTCTCGTAAAGAAGATTCTCAACTGGTACTTTAACGTCGTTAAAGAATACCTGACGTGTACTAGATCCCTTAATCCCCATCTTTTTCTCTTCTGGGTTCATTGTGATTCCTTCGTACTCTTTTTCAAGTATGAACGCACTTAAGTTCTCGTCGTCATCAATTTTTGCAAACACAATGAATATATCTGCGAATCCTGCATTAGTGATCCACATTTTTTGACCGTTAAGGTTATAATGTTTACCGTCCTCAGTTAATATTGCACGAGATTTAGCGCTATTTGCATCAGATCCTGAGCTGGGCTCAGTAAGACAATATGCTCCTTTTATCTTTCCTGATGCGAGACCAGGTATGTACTTATTTTTCTGGTTTTCGTTTCCATAGTAAAGAATAGGAAGCGTTGCGATACCAGTGTGTGCACTATAACTAACAGCAAAAGAGTGACCACCACCTGTTCCTTCTGTTATGATCATAGATGTCTTGAAGTCCATACCCATACCACCTAGTGATTCTGGAATTGAACTACACAATAAACCTAGCTCTCCTGCTTCTTCAAGTAGTTGAGACATAAGTCCTTCCTCTTGTGCATCGATAGCGTCGAGATTGGGTGTAACTCTTGAATTAATGAAATCCATTGTAGTTTGTTTCATCATCAAATGCTCCTCCGTCCACTCTTCTGGTGTGAAAATTTCATCACAGCTCACATCGCGAATAATAAACTCACCGCCGGTGATAGGTTTTTCAATATTTTTTATTTCGTCGCTCATAATAATTTATTTCAAGTATTCAAATACCCCCGCAGCTCCTTGCCCGGTTCCTACACACATGGTTACAATTCCATGCTTTCCCTCTCTAAGTTTCAACTCATCTAAGAGCTGTATTGTAAGTTTTGATCCAGTACAACCGAGTGGATGGCCTAGAGCTATCGCCCCTCCATTCACGTTTACCATCGCCGGGTCTAGTCCTAGCTCACGAGTAACAGCTACACTTTGTGAAGCGAAAGCCTCGTTAAGTTCATATAAATCAATGTCTCCAGGCTTAAGTCCAGCTCGCTCTAGTACTTTAGGAACTGCGTGAATAGGTCCCATTCCCATAATTCTCGGCTCTAAGCCACTTACGTGATAGGCCTTAAGTCTTGCAATAGGTTCTACATTGAGTTCTTTAAGCATCTTCTCACTGACTACTAAAACGAATGCAGCTCCATCAGATGTTTGAGAGCTGTTCCCAGCCGTCACTGACCCACCTTGAGCGAATACTGCTCTTAGTTTTGCCAATGCTTCTGATGTTGTTCCTCTTCTAACTCCCTCGTCAGTATCAACAACTGTGCTTCGAGTAGCTGGGCGCTCATCTTTATCTAGATATGTTTCTTCCACTGTAATAGGTGCAATCCCAGTAGCAAACCTACCAGCATCAATTGCCGCTGCAGCGCGCATATGACTTTCCACAGCGAATGTATCTTGATCTGCACGACTGATGTCGTACTCATTTGCAACTGCTTCAGCTGTAAGACCCATTCCCCAATACCACTCTGGGTTGTCTTTTGCAACTTTAGAGTTAGGAACCAATCTCCAACCCCCGAAAGGAATCGGGGACATCGTTTCAATCCCTCCTGCAAGAATACAATCAGCCATTCCAGCGTGAATTTTCGCAGAAGCAATAGCGATTGATTCTAATCCAGAAGCACAATACCGGTTGATTGTCATTCCTGGAACTTTCTCAGTATCTAATCCCATTAATGAAACCATTCTTCCAATGTTGAGTCCTTGCTCAGCTTCTGGGGTTGCATTTCCAACAATGACATCGTCAATTCTCTCTTTATCAAGCTGTGGAAAATCATTCATTAGGTGGCGAATTACTTGCTCACCTAAATCGTCAGGTCTCATAAAGCGAAAAACGCCTTTTCCTGATCTACCTACCGCAGAGCGGTAACCTCCAATTATATATGCGTCCATAATCGTTTAGTTTCTTAAGATTTTACCTTTCTGAATCAGGGACTGCATGCGCTCGAGAGTTTTCCTCTCTGTACAAAGCTCAACAAATGCCCTTCTTTCTAGACCTAATAAATACTGTTCACTCACTTCCTGCTTAGCGGTAAGATCTCCACCACACATTACTCTTCCGAGTTTTTCGCTAATAAGCTTATCGTGCTCGGAGATATACTTCCCGGCGGCCATCGAGTTTGCTCCTGCATATACAATCCCCATTCCTTCAGAACCGAGTACAGTAATATCCTTGCGCTCGATAGGTTGGGTGTATCCTGAATCGGCGAGGTTGATTGCGGCAGCTTTGGCCTGAGCTAGCTGATCCCTACGATTCACACAAACCTCATCAACACCCTCCACAAGATATCCCAGTTCAAATGCCTCGTATGCTGAAGTTGCAACTTTAGCTTGCCCTATAGTAAGGAAGCTATCTCTCATTGCATTAATTCTAATATCTCCGTCCTTAAATGAGTCAGATAGTCTTAACACGAATTCCTTTGTCCCTCCACCTGCTGGGATTACTCCTATTCCGAACTCAACAAGGCCCATGTATGTTTCAGCGTGTGCAATAACTTTATCAGCGTGCAAGCAAAGTTCACAACCTCCGCCAAGGGCCATATTGTGAGGCGCTGCTACCACTGGAATACCCGAGTAACGCATCCTCATCATCGTATCTTGGAAGTACTTGACTGCCGCATCGAGCTCCTCCCATTCTTGTTCCACAGCTAGCATGAAGATCATTCCTACGTTAGCACCGGCACTAAAATTACCCCCGTTGTTGCTAATCACCACTCCTTTGTAACCCTCTTCCGCTAAGTCTATGACCTTGTTGAGACCCTGAAGCACTTCCCCACCGATTGAGTTCATCTTGGTGTGAAATTCGATATTTAGAATTCCGTCCCCTATGTCCTTGATGGTTGTTCCGCTATTAGACCAAACTACCTTATCGTCACCCAAATATTCTATATTCACCCTGCCATCTTGGCCTGGTATCACTTTATATGTTTTACTCACAGGATCATAGCACTCTCTTGTACCATTAGCGACTCTATAAAAGGAGTCATGACCAGCTTCTAGCATTTCGCCAACCCAATCCGCAACTTTATGCCCACGCTCTTTCGCAATTTCACTAGCCTCCTTAATTCCGATCGCATCCCAGCTCTCGAAAGCACCTAACTCCC
>JABISU010000234.1 GCA_018700255.1 Flavobacteriales bacterium
CCGATCTAGAAGGAAAATTAACTACCATTTCAGCCCCCAAACCCAGATTTAAATAATTACTCCCTGTAGCAATATCGTTGTCGAAATCGATTACAAGTCTAATAGAATTAGGAAGGGTGTTTTCATCTAAAGCAACTTCGTTTGTAGTCCTGATATAAAAATACACCCAGTCGATATCATGTGTAATTGCGGCCTTATTAATATTTCCAACACCATCGTCAGACCAGGACGGTGCCAAGTTCCAATCCTCGAAATGATTGTCTAGAGTAATTGTTGTTTGGGCTGAAAAAGACGAAGCAAAAAGGCAAAATATAAAGGTATTCAGAATAAATTTCATCCATCTAAGTTACGAAAAAATCAGATGAGATAGAATCGCCAATAAGCCACATTTTTTCAGGAATACGGTAATATTCACCAGATTTACAACCGGTTTTTATTAACCCCCCAGAGTCGCTCCACTTCTTCCAGGCCTCAGCGTTAACCACAGCGGGGTTTATACCCCACCGCCTCTCCAATTCAATGAAGCTAACCCCCGAGTCCGTTCTTAATCCTGTCATCAGGGACTCATTACACCTATCAAGTCGGCTAAGTTTTTCAGAAGAGTCAGGGAGTAATCCTCGCCCCACCTCAGAAATATATCTAGGGTTGTTAGAAATCACCGCGTACCGAGTATTGTCTCGAAAACCATGTGCCCCAGGCCCCAACCCTACATAAGGATCGCCAGACCAATAAGCCGAGTTATGTACAGCTCGGCCTTCTTCTCCAAGCGCCCAATTCGAAACTTCGTAATGAATAAACCCTGCCTTTTTTGCGGCTGAACAGAGGTATTCGTAATCAGCCTCTATTTTTTCATCCGGAGTTGTTTTTTCAACGCCCTTTGAAACCCTGTGCCCTAAGACGGTTTTGGGCTCAACTGTGAGGGCATAACAACTGATGTGATTTATAGGAAGACTCAGCGCCTTATCAACAGTCTCTCCCCACTCTTTGTCATTTTGTAGCAAACCATAGATAAGATCTAAAGAGATTTTATTAAATCCCATTTTATGGGCGAGCTTTACCGCTTTTACAGCCTCATCAGCACTGTGTTTTCTATTCATCCACTTTAATTTAGAATCTTCAAAAGACTGAACCCCTATACTGAGTCTGTCAAACCCAGCATCAAGCCAACCTTGAAGGGCGCTTTCAGTTACATCTTCAGGGTTTACCTCTATCGTAGCCTCGATAAAAGAAGCCAGATTTTCAGGTAAAAATTTTGTCTTTATTGCGTCTGTGATTCTTTTAAGATCCTTCGATGATAAAACAGACGGGGTCCCACCTCCGAAATAAAGAGTATTAAACTCAGAACCATCCCAAACCCCACTTTCTTTCCTCATGCCCACTTCTTTCAAAAGAGCATTTACAAACTCCCCCGTTCTCTGCAACGAAGTTGAGAAATGGAAATCACAATAGTGACACGCCGTGCGACAAAATGGTATGTGGACGTAGATTCCTGGCATGCACGCAAGGTCGGGGCTAACTGCTTTATCTTCGCATTATGTCTAAGGAAATTCGTTTTGAGAATAGAATCATCGTAGTAGATTCCGAAAACCACCAGCTCGGTGAGTGGACCAGAACATCCGAAGGTTGTTTCAGTGTATTAATCGACGGTAAATCACTTAATGTTGAAGCAATAGAAGGGCCAGATGAAAGTGGCGCTATGACAGTCAAGGTTGGCGGAGTGTTAAGAGAGGTTACCGTTCTTGATGAGCGCGCTCTACTCTTAGATAAAATGGGAATGAATACAAGTGATTCAGGAGCGGACCTACACCTTTGCGCGCCTATGCCGGGCAAGGTTTTAAGCGTTTTAGTTAAAGCGGGACAGGATGTAATGGTGGGTGACTCACTACTTATTCTAGAAGCAATGAAGATGGAAAATGTCATTAAATCAGCGGTGGACGGCACGATTGAAGATGTCAATGCTAAGGCCGGATTGGCTGTTGAAAAGGGTGAATTACTTGTCGCTTTTAAGGGGTGAATGATTCCTTAACTTTCGGCTATGCTAAATAAGCAAATAAAATCGTTGAGGAGTATGTATAAACTTTTTACTATCGCAATATTTATTGTGTTTTTACATGGCGGTGTTTCCGGCCAAACCTGTGATAATCCCACCCCCCTTTGTGGTGATGTGGAAACACAGACTACAGAGTTTTTTCTGTCAAGTTTTATAGGACAGACTATAGATTCGTGTCTTACTGGGGATCAAATTTCAGTGTTGAAATTCCACACCACGTATCTTAACTCTAACGAGGGAGTTGATGTTTCTATTTCTGGACTAGAGTGCTCAGGTGCAGAGTTAAATATTATAGTTGTAGAGTTTTCTTTACTTGACCCGTGCAACGCCTCCTTGTATACAGCAGTGTCGGAATGTGTTACAACATCACAGGAGGTTACTTTCACAACCGAATCACTCTACACTAATACAGACTATCTTATTTTAATTTCATATATTACGGGAATTATTGAGCTACCGTGTGTTTTTAATGTAGAGGTTTCAGGGGAGCCCTTAAGTATAGAGGCCTGTTGCCCAATAAACATCCAGTTCCTTGAATCTGCAGATTTAGAGGTGCTAGGAGGAGATGGTGGACTAGGGTATATTTGGTCTCCGGAAGAATATGTAGACAATCCATCCTTTTACTCAGTAACGGTAACTCCACCTTCAACAACCTCATTTGAGGTAACAGGATTCGTGGAGCAATGCGAGTATTCAGACCAGGTTTTAGTTGTCGTGGGAACTGATGTAGATGTGCCTAACGCCTTCTCACCTAACGGAGATAACTATAACGACTCCTGGAAAATCACGGGGCTTCCTTCATACACCAGATCTCTAGTTACGTTATACGATAGATGGGGTCAGGAGGTGTTTAGAAGCATTGGATATCCCTTCGCTTGGGACGGGAAGATGGGAGGGAAGGATGTTCCGACGGGGACGTATTATTATGTGATAGAGTTAAACGAACCTGGAGTGGATCTCGATCCACTTGTAGGAAATGTAGCGGTAATACGATGAAGAATATTCCAATTTGTTTATTAGCTATAGTTTCGAGCTTTGCTTGTCAAACGGATGCTAAAGCTCAACAATTGCCCGTTCGTTCGAACTATTTGATGACTCCTTTTCAGGATCACGTGGCTTCTGCGGGGAATAAACCCTGCCTGGATATGAGGATGGGTTTTCGCGATCAGTGGGTCGGGTTTGAAGGAGCTCCTTCGTATTCTTTTGCGAGTCTTTCAGGCAGAATATCTGAGACAAACCAAAGTGTCCATGGTGCGGGAGGCAGGATAGAAACTGACGAGGCCGGCCCTTGGGGTACAACGTCCTTTTCACTAGCTTATGCCTATAAATTGAAGATGACTAATGGGGCTTGGCTTAGTTCAGGACTATCGGTGGGTGTTGTTCAGCACAGATTAAATATAGGAAGCTTAAACTTCCCTGATTTTGAAGCTGCCTATGATCCTGCGGTTTTATCCTCTTCACAGTTATTGTTTCCAACTATAGATGCTGGGGTTTGGTATGAAGATGAGCATACTTTTATAGGAATTACAATGATTAACGCTACCGCAGCGGAGCTTTCAGAGATGACGCTCAGCTCTCGCACCTCCCGCCACGTAGTAGCTACCGTAGGAAGCTCTTTCGATTTAGACGGTCGCCTTATGTTTAAACCCTCAGCACAAATACGCATGGCATCAGGGCTACCTGCCTCTTTAGATGTTACTACACTACTTTCCTACGAGGACCAGTTCTCTTTAGGCGTTGGATATAGAAATCAATCAGCTCTTATCGCGCACTTCCAGATTGCTTTAATGGACTATATCACACTTGGATATGCATACGATTTTGGGATATCCGAGATTAGAACAGCGGCCGCTAGTTCACACGAAGTAATCATAGCTCTCAGCGCATGTGATATACGCTCTAAGCGTGCCCAACACTGTTCTGCCTACGATTAACACGAGATGCAAGCCCGTTCAAAAAAACGATGGAAGAGAATTCTGCTCGCTTCGGCAGCGGTAATTGTGGGCGCTACCCTTTGGTACGCCAACTCCCTCACCAAGCGTGTGAAAATTGAGGAAAGAGCGAAAGTCAAAGTTTGGTCTGAAGCTATAATACAGAGAAGCCACCTCGTCGATTACACTGAGAAATTGTTTGTGCAACTCGAGGCTGACGAACGTAAAAAAGCTGACAGGCTAGCCGATGCATATCGGATAATCGATAACCCGCCCCGGGGCATGGACCTCACCTTTGTCACTGACTATCTATGGTCGAATTCTACAGTTCCCGTACTCATCTATGACGACTATGGGAGGAAACTCTACGACATCAATTTAGAATCGGGCTTAACAAATTTCGACAGCTTGCGAGACGAAATGGCGTCCCGATTCAACCCCATTCGCTTCAAGGAGGTAGGCCAAACAGTTTATTACGACGAGAGCCTTCGACTCAAGGACTTGAAAACAGCAATGGCAGACCTTATTTCCTCCTTCGTATCTGAGACGATTTTAAACAGCGCTTCAGTTCCCGTTATTATGACGGATTCACTTATGAAGAATGTGATTCACTCGAAAGGGGTACTTGTTGAGGAGTTGGAAAACCCAGAATCCCTTCAGGCGAGACTTATTAGAATGTCTGAGTCTAACAATCCTATTAAGGTTTATTTACCCGGCGAAGGAGCCCGACTCATCTTTTTCGAGGACAGCGTGATCCTCACCTCTATGAGGTATTACCCACTTATCCAACTTATTTTAATAACGGCTTTCTTACTAACAGCTTACTTGGTTTTTAGCAGCTCTAGGAAGGCAGAACAGAACCGTGTTTGGGTTGGTATGGCAAAAGAGACGGCTCACCAATTAGGCACCCCACTAAGCTCATTAATGGCCTGGGTGGGTTTGTTAAAGGAAGCAAAGGAGATTGACCAATCGATGCTTGTTGAGATGGAGAAAGATGTTCAGCGCCTCCATGTCGTAACAGACAGATTTAGTAAAATTGGCTCTCAACCTAAGCTTACTTCAGGCGATATCGGTCAATCAGTTTCACACACCTTGTCTTATATGAGACCCAGGATAAGTAAGAAAGTAGAGATCCGCCTTACCGGTATTCAAGAAAACATTGAGATAAAAGCGTTATTTAACCCATCTTTATTTAGTTGGGTGCTAGAAAACCTGCTCAGAAATGCTGTTGATGCTATGGAGGGTAGAGGAGAGATAAATGTGAACGTTATGAACTCGGAAAAAGGTGTAACTATTGATATTTCAGATACCGGAAAGGGAATTTCAAGACAAGATATCAGAAGCGTATTCTCTCCTGGCTTTACTACAAAAAAGAGGGGTTGGGGGCTAGGCCTTTCATTGGTAAAACGGATCATAGAAGAATACCACGGAGGGAAAATCTCGGTGTTAAAATCCGAGGTGGGAGTAGGGACGACATTTAGGATAAATATCTCAGCATAAAAGTGAAAAAAACGATAGCGGTTATTGGAACGGGTCGCTCGGGCACGAATTTTTTTGCAGCTGTATTGTCTGAATTGGGAAAAGATGTTCAGCATGAGAAGTTTGGCGCCGATGGAATTGCGTCTTGGTGCCTTGTGGCAGATTGTGACCAGGCGGTTTATGGTCCAGGAGGGAATTGCATCACTTCAGACTTTGCGATAGGGCATCAGCTCCGCGACCCTTTAAAAACCATAGGATCTCTCACCACATTTAACAAGGCAAGTTGGAGATATATCACTGAGAATTCTTCTATTGAAATGCCTCGTAAGATTATGCACAGAGCCATGAGACACTGGTTAGACTGGAACGTCAGGGCAGGGGAGAAGGCAAGCCATACTTGGTGGTTAGAGAGTCTCAAAGAAGACGCCCCCTCTATTTTAGAAGCCCTTGATTGGGGTGTTTCAAATGAAGAATGGCGCTCTGCATATACAAGGGCTCGCCATGGAGAAAACGCTGGTTCAGACAGGTCTTCAAACAGCATATTCAACCCTAAAGTCGGACCCATCACCCAATGGAGAAGGTATAAACACACAAATAGGTCTAACCCGGTAAGCTGGGACGAGCTAAGAGCGATAGACAAGGTTTTAGCAAACGAGATATTTCAATATGCGAGCTCCATGAACCCTCCCTATTCTTTAACGTCGTGAAAGTTTCGCTTTTAAGAAAAATCATCCCAGACTTCCTGCGGGTTCCGGCTGTAATTTTTCTTCGTAAATCAGGCATCTCCACTTGGTTCCAAAATAAACTTTACGCCCGTGAAGCCGCCGTTATAAAGAAAGGTTTTCACCCCACTCTTTCCCCCGCATCCGCTTCTAAGATGAAGGTTCTCATCGTATGCGCTCACTACAACCACTCTGAATTTCTTCCCGGATGTGTTTCAAGTATTTTATCCCAAACCCATACAAATTGGCATCTCCTAATCGCAGACGATAACTCCACCGACCCCGTCACAACTTCTGAGCTACTAGTCCAGTCCAAGCGCGATCCCAGAATAGAATGTATCAAGCTAAATGAAAACTCAGGTGCCTATACAGCTCGCAACACTGGAGTTTATGCATCTCAGAATATAGACTGGACACACGTGACTTTTATCGATCCAGACGATGTGGCTCACCCCAATTGGCTTCTGCACTCCTTAGACGTTCTCGCCGGCAGAGAGGGCTCCATTCGACCATACATTAGACGTTTTGACATCGCTTTAAAGAAACCCCTACAAGCATATTTCGGACACTGCCCCACACTTCATTCCCGCTTCGCTTGGGAACGCGCTGGTGGCTTTTTATCTATACGTAGATCTGGAGACTCCGAGCTTACCCTAAGACTCTCACACCTTTCAAAAGACGGACTTACTGTAAATGTTAAGAGCTTTGAAGAGTCGATTATGTGCAGGCACATCCCCGGAAGCGCTACCCACCAAGACCTCACAGCACGCAAGTTGATGCTCGAAAAAAGAGACGACGAATTAAAAAGGATGAACATCTCGGAAATGAAAATAACCTCTCCGGAAATTACGCACTTCGAAAAGTGTAGCGAATAGCCTTCACTACGTTACTTTTGTTGTCCCCATTTGCCCGAATGGCGGAACTGGTAGACGCGCACGACTCAAACTCGTGTTCCGCAAGGAGTGTGGGTTCGATTCCCACTTCGGGTACCAAGCGAGAGACATTCGAAAGATTGCCTCTCGTTTTTGTTTTTAGATGCTATAATGACCTTGTTTCACTAAAGATGTTATTTAACGAATCAATAACTCATCATCAATCTTAAATAAACACCTGTTCCTATACCTTTAAAATCATTATTCACTTCCCCAAATGCAGATTGCCCAACCAACATGATGTCCCAATTTTCTTCTATGTTATAAGATATGGACGGCATAAATAGAAGCATGTTAACTCCTTGCATATAGAATGCAGAAAACGATCCCGTTAGTGTGGGATTAAAGGCTCCGCTAACCTGAGAAAAATAAGTTAGCTTAGAAGGCATTAAACTTTTAGCAGAAATTCCTTGAATTAAAGATTGAAAAGACCCACTTGAATTACTACCGCTTCCTCCACTATTGTAAAGAACAGAGGCGTTTATATATAAACCTTTTTTAAAGGAATAGTCAAAGGTTGTAGAAGCACTAAGAACACCAGCCGTGTCTGCGAATTCTTTTTTCGGGTGGAAATATGTTAATTCACCCTTAAAGCCACTTTTTTTAATGTTTCCAGCCCACCCAGCGCCAAGAGCAATGTCAGAGTAGTAATTACCTGCAAGAACCTGGAAATCGTATTTCCATTTATTAAACTTCCACAAGCCAGCAATAATCGAACTATCCAAATCCTTACCCGGTTGAACGGCTAGATCGACGGAAGAAAGATCACCTGTGAAGTACTGAAACCTTACCGCGTCAACACCAGGGCGTTCTTGATAATCAAAATCAATCAAACTATAAGCATTGAAAAGATCGTTTGGATTCCACGCTAAATTCATTCCCCAATTAACTCGTTGTCTACCAATACGAGCTTCCCATTTTGCTGAGATATATTTAAAATATGCTCTATCCAAAATAGAGTGGATAACTAAAGAGTTTTTATCCAAAAGCACAAAAGAAAGATCAACTTGCCCCAGATCATGATCTAAAAGGCTTCCCAATAAGGGATTTAATTTTGTAGCCTCACCATAGAACACCCTATTTCGCATTTCTACAACAGCTGACAAGTTATCAGATAGATTGGCTTTTATTTTAATACGGTTATGGATTAAATTGTCGGTAATAATACTATCTAAGTTTACAAAAGAAGAAGTATTCATATACTTCACATAACCTCCAATAGTTATCCTGTCTTTTAATGTCTTTTTCTCTATTTCTTGGGCATAAAATAGAGAGCCTGTTAACATTAATATTGTAAGCAGGATGTGCTTTATCATACTCTGTAGTTATTGTGCTACATCAGAAAGAACTTTACCATCTTCTAATGTAATTATGCGTTTAGCTCTATCTATCACTCTTTGATCGTGGGTGGAGAAAATAAAGGTCATTTTTTCTTCTTGATTTAACCTGTACATTATATCCAGCAAGTTGGTGGTAGAAGCCGAATCAAGATTTGCAGTAGGTTCATCTGCAAGAACAAATTGTGGCTTAGACGCCAAAGCTCTTGCAACAGCAACCCTTTGTTGCTGACCACCAGAAAGCTGTCCGGGACGCCTACTTAGTTTATCTTCTAACCCAACGGACTCAAGTAACTCAATAGCGCGAGCACTTCTTTTACTAACGGAATCCCCCTGCATAAGCATAATGAATTCTACATTTTCTTTTGCAGTTAATACCGGGATAAGATTGTAAGCCTGAAAAACAAAACCAATATTTCTAAGCCTAAAGTCAATTAGTTGATTGGACTTTAATCTAGTAATGTCGGTGTTATTAATCATGACTTTTCCTGAAGTAGGGGTATCTAATCCACCAATCGCATTTAAAAAAGTGGTTTTCCCAGAACCAGATGGTCCTACAATTGCGGTGAATTCCCCTTGCTTAAAGTCAATAGACACATCATTGAGAGCGCGGACTTCAACATCTCCTTGCTGGTAGATCTTAAACAGGTTGTTTGTTTTAATTACATTCATTTTTTTTAATTACAATGCTCTAACAGCTTCTGCAGGATCTAATTTAAGGGCCCTTCTTGCGGGCAATAAAGAAGAGATAAAGGCAACAATTAGTGTCATTATGCTAATATTAAAATAGAGGTTATTAGGTAAGTAAGTGTAAACCCGGGAGCCTATACCAAGAGTTTCCAGACCCTTCCCAACAACAGAAAGGTCAACACCATACTCTCCAAAATAGGAAATAATCCAATAAGAGAGAGCGATTCCAATTGGGGTTGCTATACATGAAATAAAGACAGTTTCAAAGAGTATCATAAAAAAGACCTTGGATTTATTCATTCCCACAGACATCAGCATCCCTAGCTCCCTCTTTCTTTCTAGCACAGCCATCAACATAGTATTGATTATACCAAAAGACAATGCAAGCAAAATAATGCCCATAAATATGTAGATAAAAGTGCTCATCATTTCATCGGCATACCCCAATTCAGGAGAGATTTCACTCCAAGTTTCAACTTTGTCTTCAGGAAATACGGTAGATAATTCATCTCTTAGCTCATCAGCATGTTCTAAAGATTGGCATAAAATAGATATTTCGTGTACTAACCCTGAACGACCTATAGCATTAGCAAGATCGTCTCGTTTCATAAAGATATTTGCTTCATCAAAAAGGGAGCTTGCGGTTTTAAAAACACCCTCCACCTTTAATTTAATTTTTTGCTGATTTCCGTGTTCATCTACAAAAGTGATATAAAGCTTCTTTTTTATGTCTAGCTTTAGTTTTTCAGCAAGAGCATTGCCAATTACCACGGGTTTGCTTTTTATTTTAGTGAAATAGGAGCCTTTAATTATACTTTGAGAAATACTGGTAATTTCTTTTTCTTTTTCGGGGTCAATTCCGATTACTTGAATACCTAAAGATCCATGAGCAGTAGACCCCATCCCTACAACAATGGTTCTCATGGAAGAAGCTTTTACTAATTTGCTATTCTCAATGAAAGAAACAAGGGTATCTGGTTTAGGTATGACATCTTTAATGTTGTAATTCTCTAGAAAATTAGGATGATGGACTTGCACATGTGAGAGATAGGACTTAACAGCGCTGTCCATCCTTTGTTCGTTTAGCCCTAGAGTAAGAGCCATGGTGAAAAACCCAGCCCATAGACCTAGGACTATTGAAGTAATAACGGTAAGACTTCTTAGCTTATTTCGCCAAACATTTCTCCATGAGATTTTAATAAGCGTCTTCATCTTTTCATTGCTTTAATGGGTTTAAGACGAAGAATAGTGATTGCAGGATAGATGCTAATTATTACTGAAATACAAAAGATAATCAAACCATGCGTTAAGGGAATATCATAGGTGCTCATAAAAGGGATAATAGCTTCAAAGCCAAACTCTTCCATAACCGCAGCTTGTTCATCGGGAAATCTAAAAGGATAATAATGGTAATATAATATAAGAGGCCTAGAAAGGAGAATGCCTAAGAGGACACCGAAGCTAGATAAGAATATTGTTTCGTAGATCATAGTAAGCATCAGGTTGATCTTTTTCATACCAATGGAAATAACAACACCAAATTCATATTTCCTTTCTTGTGTCATCATGAGTACCGTCCCAAAGATTCCAAAGGTTATAATCATGTATAGGATAAAAATCATAATAAGCCCCCCGGCACTATCTGCCTGAATGGTTTGTTCTAGCCCCGGCATCATTTCTTGCCAAGTCATCACTTCAAAATCATTATTTAATGTAGAGGAGAGCTGAAAAGCCATTCCTCTTTCATCTTCATATTCTTTCTTATCTATAACAAGATGTGTAATCAAGTTTTCAGCAGAGAGAAACTCTTGAGCAACAGGAAGGCTCATGAAAACACTGATGTTATTTAGTTTTGGGTTCTTCATTTCCAAAATCCCACTTATTGGATATGCTCCAACTGCTTGCATACCATGATAGCCTTGTCCAATAAATACGAGGGTGTCACCAACGTTTAATCCAAAAAAATTAGCGACTCCTTTTCCAATATTAATACTCTTGCTTTCTGCCGTTAAGAGCTCACCTTCTAAAAGTCTTTTTTCCCAATTGGCAAGGAGCTTTTCTTTTTCCGGTTCTATGCCAGTAACAAAAACAAACTTGGACAGGTCTTTATATGAAGAAAGCGAACCACTTTGAATTCGTTGAATTACATTATTTACTCCGTTAATTTCTTTAACTGTATTGAGGATCTCATCATTAGCTTCAAAAGCATTATCAATAATTTTCTCGTCCCAATATCCACGGGAGTGAACTTGAATGTATCCCGAGAAGGACCCCACCACATTTCTAATCATGTTGTCATACATGCCAAGTTGCATGGAGCGCATAAATAGGGACAGAAATACAGCAACAACAATAGCTGTTATGGTAATAATGCTTCTTTTTTTATTCCTCCAGATGTTTCGCCACGCTAGCTTAATAAGCATCGTATTATTTTAAACGTGAAACATATTGAGTAGAAAAATAATTTTCGGGAATTTCGGTATCAAAGTCCCATTTCAGGTATTCAATAACGGTTTTTTGCCCTTCATTCTCAACCGGGATAAACTCCATAACGCTAGGAAGTTTTTTACCACTAAAGGTTTTAATTTTAGATCCAACCATGCGATTTATCAACTCAAAATCCTCATCATAAAACTCACTTTTTAGCTGCATGAAGTCCTGTTTATCAATCCAAACAATCACTTTACCCCAAACCACAGCAGCTTCTTCTTTGGGAACGAGCTCTAATTTCCAACAAGGAAGATCTTCTATAGTTTCTTCGCCTATAATCTTATGCGTATAATCTACAACAGTAGAAGATTGTTTTACGAGATCATCATTAGTCAAATCTGTCCCCATCCAGCTCTGCATCATCATGGAAGGAGGGAGCTTTATAGTTCTCTCTAAAGAAGGAATGTAGTTCCAAACTTCGTTGCCTCGTTTTAGAAAAACAGACCCTTTTTCTTTTGCAGGAGAAAGGACTAGAGAAACTGCATAATCAGAACCAATGGTCCAGTTTTTTAAAGACATGGTTTTCTGCCACCTTGGACGAACAGTAGTAATAGTCATTTCAGAATAAGAAGATTCACCCCTCATTCGACTATCTGCTTTTTCAATAATCTCAAAGGCATTTTGGGCAGGAATTAATAAAACGGAATTGCAAAGAAGAAATAAGAATACAGAAAAGCGAAAGTTCATATTTAATAATAATAACCTTATTACTCAAGAAGGAATAATAGAGAAACAAATCTAAATAAATAATTGTAAATTCTATTGATAAAAATCAAAGCTTTCACCTACAGTGTTTTACGTTTTCTAGCTTATCGAGAGTTCAACAATTATAACTCTATTGTATTGTAATTCTAGGTTATGAAGAAAATATTGCTCATATTTTTAATACCGTTTATGATTAATGAATCTAAGGCTCAGGGAGTTTGTGATTCAACTTATATGGTATGTGACTCATTGTCCATTGATTCTGCTTTTATTATTCAGACAAATAATGATTATTGGCTAATGTTTGAGGCGACAGTTAATAATCAACTACTGTATGCACCCACCTTTGTTTTATGCGCGTCATCTGACACCCCTCAGTTTGTTGATACAAACATGGGTTTTACAGGAATAGCGGGTCCTTCAACCACAACACTGCACTTTGTGTTTCAGGATTTCAACTTTCCGATTGGTTATGAGATCGCCGGTGAAATTGTGGTAGACAATTCTAATAGCTCAATCAGCAACTGCTCGATGCCTTTTAGCGTTATTGTCAATGAATTGACTGTGACAGAAGAGGCTCATTTAGAAAATAGCGTTGAGATTTCCCCTAATCCTACAAATGACCAATTATTAATTAAACTGCAAAATGAGAATGATGAAATTCTAAAGATTCAATTATTGAGTCTTGCGGGAATAAAACAAAATATTTATTTTTTCGATAACACGATTAATTTAAGCGGGATTATACCTGGGTATTATACCCTTCATTTAGAGCTAAGCAACGGACAAAGCATCATAAAGAAAATAATAAAAGAATAACTTCCATCAGGTTGAACAGCAATTTTACTAAAAGGCTTTTATCCCATAAAAAGCTTTAAACTCACTTTTTTTTGAATCACAGTTTCTCCTCTATTGTTACAACAGAAGACCTCGTGTTTAAATAGAAAAGCCCCGCATAATGCGAGGCTTTAATTGCTCCCCCTCTTGGACTCGAACCAAGGACCCTCTGATTAACAGTCAGATGCTCTAACCAGCTGAGCTAAGGAGGAATTCAGATTGGTGCGCAAAAATACGTCAAGGAAGGACATTAAGCAATACTTTTGTACGTCTTATTCTTATTTCAATAAAATAGCTTTTTTATGTCGTTAGTTATTGTCGGTACGGTTGCCTTTGATTCTATAAAAACACCCTCAGGAAAAGCTGATCGAGTTGTTGGCGGAGCGGCGAGTTATATAGCCTTAGCTGCATCACACTTTGTGAGAGAACAAGAATTAATTTCCGTTATTGGAGAGGATTTCCCAGAGGAGTTTTTATCTACACTTAAATCTAGAGGGGTAAACACGAGTGGGTTAGTGACTATTGAAGGCGGCAAAAGTTTTTTTTGGGAAGGAAGCTATCATGAGGATTTAATAGGAAGAGACACTGTAACAACTGAATTAAACGTTTTAGAAGGGTGGGTTCCGGTTGTTCCAGAGAGCTCCAAATCTGTGAAATATGTGATGTTAGGCAATCTAGACCCCTCTGTTCAAATGTCGGTTTTAGACCAAATTTCTACTCGACCAGATTTGGTAGTTCTTGACACGATGAATTTTTGGATGGATATCGCAATGGATAGCTTAAAAAAAGTTATTTATAAAGTTGATGTTCTAATGATTAACGAAGAAGAGGCACGACAGCTAACAGGCCTCAAAACCCTACCCATGGCCGCCGCCGCAGTTCATAGAATGGGCCCTAAAACAGTGGTAATAAAAAAAGGAGAGCACGGAGCTATTATGTTTGAAGAAGGGAAGACCTTTTTCAGCCCAGCTATGCCCTTAGAAAAAGTTATTGATCCAACCGGTGCGGGAGATACATTTGCGGGAGGCTTTATTGGATATCTAGCACGTTTGGGAGACACTTCGTGGGAGGCAAAAAAACAAGCCGTAGTTGTGGGGTCAGTATTAGCCTCATTTACTTGTGAAGATTTTGGCACAAAAAGACTTGTAACCCTTGAAGAGTCTGAATGGCATTCAAGAATGCGCCAGCTTAGAGCTATGGTTAAATTCAGGTCTATTAGGGGGTAAAACCGCTCAACCATGGAACGGGATCAATAGGCTGCCCATCTACCCACCATTCAAAATGTAGGTGAGAACCAGATGTTTGTGTTCCACTATTTCCAACGGCCGCCACAACATCTCCCATTCTCACTAAATCTCCAACCTCCATTAAAAGTGAAGAATTGTGTTTATATATAGACAACCGGTCATTTTTGTGTTGAATTACAAGAACATATCCGTGTTCAACAGTGAAATCGGACATTAAAACTGTACCATCATCTACAGAATGAACTAGCATCCCTTCCCCTGATTCGATATCTACTCCGAGATGTCCATTACTAAGATCGAACCCCGAGGTGATAGCGCCTTTTATAGGCTGAAATTCAAAACCGATAAGTCCATTTAACTCAGGCTGCCCTCTTCTTAGTTTAAATCGATCTTCATCTTCTATCCTATTTCTGAAAGCCAAATCCTCCTCACCAGCATCAGGGATTATTACATTTTCAACACTTTGTAAAGAATCGTCTTTTTTTTCATTTTCCAAAGGTATTTCCCCTCTTAGAATGGATTTAATATTAGACAAATATTTTTCATGAACAGAAAGAGCAGCAAGAGCACTGTCAGTCTGTTGTCGAGTAAAACTCACGTCTTCACGAAATTTTTCAGCGACATATCCAGGGATTAACAACTCGGTTAAGGGCGTATAAGCAACGATTGAGTAAGTAATAATCACGACAGCAAAAACAGCCCCAGACACAATAGAGGCGATGCGTCTTCCTGATAACAAGTAAGCCCTTCTCTCGTGAAAGGTTGACTCTTCCTGAATAGTCACTCTAAATCGTTGACGCCAAAAATTTCTTTTTTGTTCTTTATTATCCATTGAATTTAACCTTTCAAGCGTCGCGAATATCGGACAACTACACACAACTATAAAGTTCTTACTTAATTCTATAGAAAATCTAATAATTTAGCAACTTCATACGTTGACTCTTGATGACTCATTACATGTCTAATTTTTTTCGCTTACTATTTTTAACGATTGCTACAGTAATTGTGGTGCAGGGATGCACGAATAAGAGAGATGGTAGGGCATATAGGATATATCACAACACCACCTCAAAGTTTAACGGTTTCTACTACGCGAATGAGGCAATGCTTGAGGCGGATAAAAAAATTCAAGAACTATATGAGCCAAATTGGGATGAAATTCTCCCACTATTTATAGATACAGACGAAAACTCAGCTCAACAAGTATATCCACTAATGGAAAGGGCGATTGAGAAATGCTCAAAAGTGGTTGATCGTCACACAATGACTCCATCTAAAAGAGACAGGAAGTCAATTAAGTGGCCTGAAATGAATAAGTGGATTGACGACAACTATACCGTTATCGGCGAAGCATATTATATTAAAGAGGATTTTGCAAAATCTGAAGAAATTTTTCTATTCTTAGCTAGAACAGTAGACACCCGAGACGCTCAAGCTTGGTCTTTCAGTTGGCTAGGAAGAATATACCTCAGGACAGAGAATTTAGTAAAAGCAAAAAACATGCTCGCAAAAGCTGAGCAGTATACAGACGTATCGGATGAGATAAGAATTCAAACAAATTTGGCTCTAGCTCAATTCCACATCAAAAAAGAAAATTTCGAAGAAGCGATTAGATATATAGAGGCGGCAATAGATTTAACCAAGAAAAAGAAAGATACAGCACGTAACTTATTCATTTTAGCCCAATGCCTAAGAGAAACAGGAGATAGCGAAGCTGCAATTGAGACGTTTAATGCTGTGGCGGATTTGAGAACACCTTATGAATTAGAGTTTCAGGCGAAGATTCAGCAGGCCATGACCTATCAAAGAAAGGGAGGGCACAGTGACCCTATTGTTGAACTCCTTGAGGACATGCTTGATGATGATAAAAACAAGGAGTATTTAGACCAAATATATTTTGCTCTAGCCGAAGTTGCTCTTGAGGACAGACAAAGAGACTTAGGGATAGAGCATCTTGAGACCTCAGTTTATGTTAGCGAAGGAAATTCAAGGCAACTAGGGAAAAGCTACCTACGCTTAGCCGATCTTCATATGGAAGATTTAAATTATGAAATAGCTCAAGCTTATTACGACAGCGCCCTTGTATACATACCAGACGACAACGAGAGGAAGGAAGATATTACAAGTCTTGCATCAAATCTTACAGACCTTGTTCTTAACCTTCGCACAATTGAAGAACAGGACAGTTTATTGGCTCTTTGTGACTTAAACGAGTTCGACAGAAGAAGAGTTGTTGAAAACTTCTGGGAGGACATGGCTGATGACCTTGAAAGAAGAAAAGAAGAAATGGAAGCGGCTAACGAGGCTGCTATCGCAGAGGCGGGCTCTATGGGGGTCGGAATGTTTTGGCCTTATAACGGAGCATTACTTGTAGGCGGCAGACAGAATTACAATGAATATTGGGGGGACAGAGTTCTGGAAGATCACTGGAGAAGATCTAGAAAATTAGGTGTGTTATTTTCTGATGATGAAGAAACAGAGTCAGAAGAACAGGAAGAATACATTGACCCGTTTGACCCCGCATCTCTTCCTACTGTTGACGAAATGCTTGAAGATCTTCCTTGTGGAGAAGAAGAAAGAGCAAACTCATTAGCAATACTAGCAGAGGCGTATTACCTCGCGGGTTTAGATTATAGAGAAAAGCTAGCAGATCCAGAAAACGCAATTGCAACTTGGCAGGTGTTGTTAGAAAGACTAGACAGTAGCGCATTTCACCCGACAGCAACCTATCAGCTTTTCAGGACATACCTACTACGAGAACTAGAAGAGGAGTATAGCAATCCATTTTGTGAATCGTGTAATTCAGAGTTTTGGGCGAACCAAATTACAACAAACTACCCAGGTAGTGAGTGGGCCAACCTTATTGAAAACCCTGACTTTCTTGACGCCGAAGAAGAAGCTTATGAAACTGAGCGTATCGCATATGAGGAGATGCTAGCTCGTTACTATAAAAAGGACTATCAAGCTGCTTTATTAGATATTGATGTGATTAACAATGAGCGCCCAGAAAACCCATTAGCCTGTAAATACAGTTTACTACGAGCGCAATGTGTTGGAGGGCTTACTAGCTATACAGGAGATAGAACCCCATACTTTGATGCATTAAAGCTATTGATATCTGATTGTCCTGAAACAGAAGAGGCCATATTTGCCGCTTCCCTGCTTGCTCAATTAGGAGTAGATTTAGGATTTGTAGGCGAAACAAGACAGCCAGATAAAACAGAGGAAGAATCCGCGTTTATTTTTAATGGCAACAAAGAACACTATTTTGCAATAATTATTCCTGTTGAAAACTCAAGCGGAAATGAAGTGAAAGCAAAATCATCAGACTTTAACAAAGCTTTCTTCGAATCACGAAACCTAAGAATAACGAGCAATCTATTAAGCAGGACTCACGAAATAGTTCTTATTAAATCGTTTGAGAATAAAAATAAGGGGTTAGATTACTTTACTGTTTTCACAGGAAA
>JABISU010000275.1 GCA_018700255.1 Flavobacteriales bacterium
TCTAATGTTTTCCCATATTCCGATGACGGTTTAAATAAATGCGCTGTTGTTTGGGCAAATGAGTTAAGGTTATCTGATTTTAATGAAGAAGGTGGTTGGGCTGCTGTTGCGAGGGTGAATGCAACGTTAGCAGATTTAGGTAATGTGAGTGTGGCGGCAAATATGTCTACTCCAGGTTGGGGAGGTTTGGAACAAAGAGTCCAAGAAAGATCACGAGAAACAATCCGAGGCATAGATGCAAATGGAACGATACAGATAGGTAAGTTACTTCCCCAAAAGCTAGGTATTTCTCTTCCTATGTACGTTGGGTATTCAGAACAAGTAAGCACACCACAGTACGACCCCCTTTCGCCAGATATTAAACTTGAGGATTTAGAACTAACCCCTGATAGGTTAAATAAAACACAGGAGGTAGATCGTCTTAGAAGTATTAATTTCTCAAGCATTAAGATTAATCCTCAATTTAATTCCGGGGGAGGCAGTAGTGGAAGTAGTGATAGGAATTCAAGATCCAATGATACTAAATCTAAAAGTGGAGATAGCGTGGGATCTCTTGGTGGATCTATGAGTGGCAGGGGTGGGGCATCAGGTGGTCGGGGTGGTTCGAGCTCTTCAGGTCCTTTCTCTTTCTTAAAGATTAGTAATTTTACAGGTAACTACAGCTTCAATGAAGTTTACCGACGAGATATTAATACAGAGTTTCAGTTAAATGTTGAGCACAGAGGCGGGCTAGCTTACAACTGGCAGAATAGACCTAAGCAACACAAGCCATTTTCAAACATCAAGTTTATTCGAGAAACTGAAATACTGAAATTCCTTAAGGATTTTAATTTTTACCTTCTACCTAAGCAGGTTTCAATGAATACTCAGATGGAGAGGGTTTATCAGACCAGTCGCGTCAGGAATAACACAGAAGACTTATTAGGTGTTCAGACGAATCTTTTAATCCAAACTCAAGTTCTCAAATCTTGGAATTGGAACAGAAATTATTCATTTAAGTACGACTTAACCCAAGCCCTTAAATTCGATTATACCGGTCAGGCTTCTGCTCTTATTGGAGAACCTGCAGGAGTAATTCCAACTCAAGAGGAAGATCCAGAAGGATATGACTTATACCTTGACACAGTAAGATTAAACCTTAGAAGTGCAGGTGATGTCACGACATACAATCATAACGTTAACGGGTCGTATAAGCTTCCCTTTGATAAAATACCACTTATGGATTTTGTAACGGGAGACGTTAGGTATCAAAGTTCATTTCGTTGGGATAGAGCCCCTTTTGCTCAAGACACGCTTGGAGCTACGATTCAAAATTCAAGGAACTTAAGTCTCAATGGTCAGGCCAATTTCCTCAAGTTATACAACAGAGTTCCTTTCCTAAAAGAGATTAACAACAAGCGTCCGAAAAGACCGAGCTCAAGGAATGTAAGTAACCAAAGTAGAGATGGATTTGGTGAAATAGAAGATGAGGAAGAAAAGGATAAGATAGAGATTAATCCGATAGAGCATATCCTGAGGTTTGCAATGGGATTACAAAGTATAAGCGGAACGTTTTCTCGTAACGAGGGTATTATGCTCCCTGGATTTGCAGAAACTAGTAGATATGGAGGGTTTGATGAGAATTTAGAATCTCCGGGATTACTATTCCTTATAGGTCATCAAAACACAGATGTTTTTGGCGATAAAACATCGGATTTTGCCTTAGACGCAGCTGCGAATGGTTGGTTAGTTCAAGCTCCTTATCTCAATCAACAATACACGGAGTCGTTCACAGAGAACTTTAATGTGAGAGTAAATTTAGAGCCCATCAAGCACTTTAAGATTGAACTTACGGCCAATAGAAGTACTTCACGTAATCACCAAAGTTTCTTCAGATATGATGAGGATATAGACGATTGGATTTATGAATCGCCTAACGAAACGGGTAACTTTACGGCTACTGTCATGTCTTGGCCTACTACATTTATGAATGATGATGAGGAATACAACTCTGAGATTTGGGATGATTTACTTCTGAGTAGATTGATCATATCTTCTCGATTAAATGAAGAAACTTTTAATTTAGATGAACCTAACCCAACAGGTTATTACCAAGGTTGGGGTCCCACTTCACAAGATGTGGCAATACCGGCTTTCATGAGCGCGTATTTAGGAATTGATCCAAATACTGTTCCTTTAGATGTCTTCAAAGCTCCAGTAGCTCCTAACTGGAGAATTACTTACGATGGGCTCAGTAAGATACCATCTTTGAAAAAGACCTTTAGAAGATTTAACCTGTCGCACTCATATCGTTCAACGATGAGCACTTCGTACACAACGAATCTTCAGTACGCAGAAGATGACAATGGTTTACCAACAATTGAGGATAATGGAGATTACTCTAATTGGATCTCTCAAAGACAATTCAATACTGTAAGTATTTCGGAACAATTGTCTCCACTTGTAGGTCTTGATATGACCATTAAGACAGCTTCTGATAATGAACCACAGGTTAAGGTTGAGATAACACGTGATAGAAATGTAAGTTTTGGTCTTGCAAATTATCAAATTACAGAGACCAAGAGCAAAGGAATAGTTATAGGTGTAGGATATAAGTTTGCAGATGTGCGCAATCCGTTTATGAAAACCTACGGCAAGTTGCCGATTAAGATGTTTAAGGAGACAGATTTCTTAATTCGATGTGATATTAATATTCGTGATAACAGTACTGTTATTCGTAAAATGGTTGAACGCCAAAATCAAGTTACAGCGGGTCAAACGCTTGTTTCAATTAAACTTTCAGGCGATCTAGAGATTAGCGATAAGATAACTTTGAGAGCTTTTTATGACCAGCAAATAACAAAAGCGAAGATTTCCACTTCATTTAACACCTCGAATATTAATTCTGGTGTTGCTATTAGATTTAATCTTACACAATAGTATATTTTTGTGCAAAATTTATTACAATGAATGTTCCTTCAGATTTACGATATACAGCCGATCACGAATGGGTTAATATAGATGGCGACATCGCCACTGTAGGTGTAACAGATTTTGCACAAGGAGAACTCGGGGATATTGTATTTGTTGAGGTTGAAACAGAAGGGGAGGAGCTGGATGCTGAAGAAGTGTTTGGCACAATAGAAGCAGTTAAAACAGTTAGTGACTTGATACTTCCTTTAAAGGGCGAAGTGATTGAATTTAATGAAGCTTTGGAGGATGATCCTGCACTAATAAACTCAGATCCTTTCGGTGAAGGCTGGATTATTAAGATTAAGATGTCAAATGTTGAAGATTTCGAATCTCTCATGGATGCTGATGCTTATAAAAACACAATAGGCAAGTAATATATTTATTGAGCTTAGATTAGCCAGTAATAGAAGCCATAAAGAAAGTGCAAAGTGAAAAAGAGTAGAATATTTAGTATTATTTCGCCATCACTTTTTGTTGTAATAAGTCTAACTTTTTTATTTCTCTGGCCAGTCGATGATCTTGAGGTATCATCTTGGTGGGACACATACAAAATTGACAAGCTTATTCACATCATTGCTTTTGCGATTTTATCTCTATCAATTTCAATAACCCTATCAAAACTACGTGTATTAAGAGACTTCAACTATCGATTAATGGCTTTAATACTTGTTGTGTGTGCTATTTACGGCACAATACTTGAGTTACTACAACAAGAATTAAGAATGGGAAGATCCGCTGAACTCCTTGATATAGTTGCAGATTGCGTTGGAGTATTATTGGGATTTGTAATTTTTCGAGTAGTGTATGGAGTTTTTCCCGGAGTAATCCCCGCTGATTCCGTAAATTCGAACCGTATAATATCAGAACATGATTAGTAGGAAAACACCTAAGGCAGACCTAGAAAATAAGCGTTCAACCTGGCGCGCACTTGGATTTATTGCTTCATTAGCATTGATCTTAATTGCCATCTCATGGACGAACTATGAGGTTTTAGTAAGACAAGCTATTAATTTTGAAGCTGACCTTTTAGAAGATGAAGAGATTCCAGTGAACGTGGTGACGCCACCACCACCACCACCACCACCACAGCAAACCACTGTGATTGAGATTGTCGATGATGAAGAGGAGATTGAAATTGAATTAGAGATTGAAGATATCGAGCTGGACGATGATACAGATATTGAAATCATAGAAGAAGATGATGATGTTGATGATGACACTCCATTTATGATAGTTGAGAATATGCCTGCACTACCTGCTTGTAAACACATGCGTGGCGATGAACGTCATCAGTGTACTCAAATGGAGATTATTAGGTATGTTTCGAAAAACACGAAGTACCCTCATATCGCTAAGGATGCTGGTATTCAAGGGACAGTGTTTGTCTACTTTGTTGTTGGAAGAGACGGGTATGTGAAGGACGTGAAAGTTTTACGTGAAGTAGATCCACGTTTAGATAAAGAAGCGAAGAGAGTCGTGGAAACACTTCCACGCTTTGATCCAGGTCAACAGCGAGGAAAAAGCGTAAGCGTTCAATACACGATACCAGTGAAGTTTATTATTCGATAGTTATTATCTAAAAGGAGGAAATATTAGAAAATAGAAATAGCTTCGAAATAACCATCTAGAGCTAATAAAAGA
>JABISU010000090.1 GCA_018700255.1 Flavobacteriales bacterium
AACCTCAATTGTCTGTCTCGATACAGATCGTGATCACCAGTGGCAAACTTAAGTAAAGTAGCTCTGCTGAAGGGAGTTATGCTTCCTCCTAACCACCAGTGGTTAGAGTCGTTTTCCCATAGTAAAAGTATGTCTACATCTTCTGGCTCTAAAGCTCGTAATCGATGTGTTGCATTCTCTAGCATATTGCAAAGTTACTCTCCTTATCTTGCGCTTAAACGAACTATTCTAATTTTTAATTATTTAACTTCATGGAAATAAAAACAACCTTTATTGATGGGCTACTTTTAATCCGCCCTGCTGTGTTTAAAGATAAAAGGGGCTGTTTTTATGAATCTTGGAACGCCCATAAATTCAATGCAGCAATAGGCAAGGAAATCATTTTCGTACAGGACAATCAGAGCATTTCAAGGGCTGGCGTTATTCGCGGTCTTCACTATCAAACTCCCCCTTCGGCCCAAAGTAAACTTGTCCGTGTCGTATCTGGATCAATCCTCGATATTGCAGTCGATATCCGCCCGGATTCAAAAACCTTCGGACAATATTTCTCTATAATAATAGATACAGAGTCAAGATGGCAATTGTGGATACCTGAGGGTTTTGCTCATGGATTTCGAGCTCTGGAGGTTAATACTGTAGTGATGTATAAGTGTACGGATTTCTATGACCCAGCTTGTGAAAAAGCTTTGAAATGGGACGATAAAGATTTATGTATTGATTGGGGTGATTCTCCACAAGACATTATCATATCAGACAAAGATTCTGCAGCCATATCTTTTAAAGATTTGGAACTATAAAGTGTGTATAACCACTTGAGGTAGCCCTCTCATTTTTTTCTTATAGGTGTACCTTTCGTGTTATGACGAATACCATAATCCCAGCCATTCTTATCAGCGTCTCTAGTGCGCTGTTCATAGCGGCAGTGTCTCCAGATACTGGCTCTACAAGAGTAAATGAAACCCTACCAAGTACAGTAGTCTCACCCCCCATTCCTGAATCTGTATTCTTAGCGGGAGAGCAGGTCCCTATAGAGTCTTTCAGTGTAAGAGAAAAATTGGATAAGGAGCTTATCATTAACACGTATAGACATAGCTCAAGCATTCTCTATCTAAAGAGAGCCTCAAGATGGTTTCCTATAATCGAACCTATTCTTGAAGAACACGGCATCCCTAACGATTTTAAATATTTAGCTGTAATTGAAAGTGGTTTATCTCAGGCCGTTTCGCCGGCAGGGGCGAGTGGCTTTTGGCAGTTTATGAAAAAAACAGCTCCAGAATATGGATTAGAAGTAACATCAACGGTAGATGAACGGTATCACGTCGAGAAAAGTACTCATGCGGCTTGCCAGTACCTTAAGGAGTCTTATGAGAAATTCGGGAACTGGGCTTTAGCTGCTGCATCATATAATATGGGTATGACAGGGGTTGAGCAAAGATTAGAAGCTCAGGGAGTAGATAGTTATTGGGAGCTTCATTTAAATAGTGAGACAGGCAGGTATGTTTATAGAATTCTTGCCGTAAAAGAGGTGCTGTCAAAGCCTGAAACTTATGGGTTTCAATTGACTGAAAAAGACCTGTACCATCCTCATGAAGTAAGAAAAATTGCTATAACTGCAAGCGTAGAAGACTTGAGTGATTTCGCTCTGAATAATGGATCTAACTACAGGGAACTAAAGGAGTTAAACCCTTGGCTTATTAAGGAATCGTTCGTAGTTACCCCAGGAAAAATTTATACGGTATTATTCCCAAAGACTGTTACTGAGTAAGCAGTGGTTATAGGTTTTCGCACAATTCGATTAGACCCCTCTATTTCTTCCTGGATAACAGCTTTTGCTCCCGGTGATCCCGAAGCAAAAACTTCTTTTAAATCTTTAATAGCACCAGCGGGAACACCTTTGGAGTGAAAAGAATTTAACAAACTATCTCTTGAGTGAGACTTTGCTGAATTTTGTAGTTCTCTTATGAGAATACTCCTATTTTTCACCCTCGATTGGTTGTCAAAAAATCTCTCATCGGTTTCTAATTCTTCGCTACCGAGGATTTTACACAAAGCTGAAAATTGCGAGTCACTACCCACTGCAAGCACGATACTTCCACCTTCTAAGTGAAGTTGCTCACCATACGGGGCGATATTAGGGTGAAGTGACCCCTGGCGTTTGGGGATGTTTTCATTCATGAGGTAGTTCGTAGCTTGATTCGCAAGGGCAGAGATGCCACTTAGCTCAAGGCTTACTTCAGCAAACCAACCACTTTTGCCTTTTTCCCTGGCGTAAAGTCCACTTAAGGCGGCAGAGCGGATTTGGTGTGAAGCAAGAATATCCATCAGGGCAACTGGCATCTTTGTAGCCTCACCGTTCTCCGCTCCATTCATATGCATAAAACCTGTCTCAGCTTGGAC
>JABISU010000064.1 GCA_018700255.1 Flavobacteriales bacterium
AGAAATTCGCACTATGCAATTAAACTCTCTTCATCTGATTCATTTTAAAAACCATTTAAGTGGTGATTTAAAGTTTGGAAAACAGGTGAATTGCCTCCTTGGAGACAACGGATCAGGGAAGACTAACATCCTAGACGCCCTGCATTATCTATGTTTTTGTAAAAGTTACTTTAATCCTATAGATTCTCAAAATATTTCTCACGGAGAACCCTTTATGATGATAAAAGGTGTGTTTAATCATCACGGAAATGAGGAAATCGTCAGTTGTGGAGTAAAACGCGGCGCAAAAAAGGTGTTTAAAAGGAACGAAAAGTCGTATTCTCGACTTCTTGAGCACATAGGTAAATTTCCTGCTGTAATTATCGCGCCTGACGATTCAGAAATTGTAAGAGAAGGGAGTGATGTGCGTAGAAAATGGATGGATGGCGTGATATCTCAGTATGATAGAACCTACTTAGAAAAACTTATAGACTATAAAAAGGCGGTTTACCAAAGAAATAACCTATTCAAGTACTTTGCAGAAAACAGACTGTGGGATCCTAGCCTTATTGAACCTTGGGACGCTCGAATTACTCCCAATGCAGTATTTATCGCTCGTTCAAGAAAAGAGTTTATTAAAAATTTCCTTCCTGTATTTATAAATGTTTATAACGAAATTTGTGGAGGAGAAGAAGAGGTTAGTCTTGAGTATATTTCAAATGTGCCAAGTAATGAGGATGAATTCATGGAGTTGTTAAAAACTTCACAGGTTGACGATAGGCGGCTTAGGCGGATGACATGTGGGGTACATAAAGATGATTTGGCATTTAAGATAGGGGATTATCCGCTGAGAAAATTTGGGAGTCAGGGTCAGCAAAAGACCTTCCTTGTAGCCCTGAAACTTGCCCAGCTAGTTTTTTTAGAGAAGGCAACAGGCGTGAAGCCCATACTTTTGCTCGACGATATCTTCGATAAAATTGATGATAAGCGCGTGAGAGCTTTGATGAGTAGAGTAACTGATGGAACTTTTGGTCAAATTTTTATTACCGACACCCACCTGGGCCGAATCCCCGAAATGTTTAAATCTATTGGAGTTGATGTGCGTGTTTTTGAAGTAATTAGTGGAGAAGTCTATACCTTAGATGTATGAAAATGCCTCCGAGTAGAAAAAATCGAACGCAGCCGCTAAGTGCTGTAATCGATAAGTTTTTACAACTAAACCGCATGCACTCTAAACTAGATGAGGTAGAGGTGGTTCTCGCTTGGAAAGAGGTTTTCGGTGAGGTAATACATAAAAAGACTCGCCATCTTATGCTCCAACAAGATGGTACTCTACTTATTTCTCTAAATAGTGGTCCTTTAAAGGAGGAGTTTAATCATGAAAAGGCAAAGATTATTAAAATGCTGAATGACCACTTGAAGAGAGACGTTGTTAAGAAAGTTAGAATTCGATAGTTTATGAAGGATAGTGTTATTGTTCTTATTATTTCAATTGCGGTTTTAGTGATTGCGGCATTCGCTACGCGCCCACTTTATATTCATGCGGATGCGAATCCATACCACAGTAGGACTTTCGTTAGCGCCTACGGAGGATTGCCTGACACACTTAATTCGCTTTTCACGGGAAGTGGTAAGTGTGCAGGATGTCATGGCTCAGACCCTAACTTTTATGCTTCCATACCAGGCCAATCATACCCTGCTACTCCTATGCCTGGAGAATGGGATGTGAATCCTACTGATTTTTGGAGAAGTTCGATGATGGCGAATTCTGCTAAGGACCCATTTTGGCGTGCTAAGGTTGCTCACGAAGTAGCGATTAACCCAGAACACCAGGCTGAACTAGAAGATAAATGTACTTCTTGTCACGCTCCACTTGGAAATTTAGCTGCAGCTCACATTGGAATCGATCATTACTCTATAGAGATGATGATATCTGATTCATTAGCGCTTGACGGTGTAAGCTGTGTAGCCTGTCATCAGCAATCTGCGGACAGTTCTGGTTTTTCATTTAGTGGAGATTTAAAATTTGATTCTGCCGTAATTTATGGTCCCTATGGAATAGGTGAAGACGAGCCCCCACTATACGATCTGCCGATGAACACCTACACGGGTTATGATGTTATGCATGGAGAGCATATGGTAAATAGTGACGTTTGTGCAGATTGCCATACTTTACTAACTAACAGCGTTGACCTTGAAGGAAATTTTACAGGGGAAATGTATGTCGAACAAGCGACTTATCACGAGTGGTTAAATTCTGCTTTCTCAGGAGAAGGTATAGAAATTCCAGATGAATTCGAAAACCAGGAAGCCAGTTGCCAGTCGTGCCATATGCCAATAATCGAAGAGCCGGTAATTATCTCATCTGGATATGCCTTTCTAGAGCCTCGAACACCCTATGGGCTCCATACTCTTGTTGGAGCCAATACTGCTATGCTCGAAATTTTACGTGATAACGTAGAGGAATTAGGACTAACCGCTACTGCTGAACAGTTCGACTCTACAATCGCATATACGAGAAACATGCTGTTAGAGCAATCGATTGAATTAGAAGTTTTCGAAAATTTAAATTATGAAAGCCTTGCATTTACCGTCTTGTTAAACAATAAAGCGGGGCATAAATTCCCTTCTGGATATCCTTCCCGTAGAGCTTTTGTCGAAGCTATTGTAGTGTTCAATGATGATACTCTTTTCCATAGTGGGAAAATGGATGCCTCGGGATCTCGTATTTTAGGGGCTGACGATTTTGGCTTAGAAACCTTTGAGCCTCACCACGATGTTATTACAGATGAGTCTCAAGTCTTAATTTATGAAATCGTCCCAGCAGACATTAACAATAACCCTACAAACGTATTAGAACAGGCATTTGTATCTGTCAAGGATAATAGGCTCGTGCCAAGAGGATTTAGTATGAATCACTCAGCTTATGACACCACAAGTCTTGCCGGAGCTGTTCTTGATGACCCTAACTTCAATATAGTCGAATTGTCTGGTGAAAATGGAAGTGGAAATGATAGGGTGACGTATAATATGCCGGATAATCAAGAGTTCAACAGTATTGGCTGGGATAACCCCGCTTCAATTACTGTAAACGTCTATTACCAAAGCATGCCACCCCGTTGGATTGAATCTATGTTTGATTGGGATTTACAACCAATATCCACTTTCCAAACTCTATTCGAAGAGCACGGATCTGCAGCTGTATTAGTTGCAAGTAACTCATCTCTTTTAATGGGGGTAAATTCAATAGATGAAACCAATTTACCGGAAGCTGTTTTCACAATAGGACCTAACCCTACATCAGACGGATTTACGAACCTATACTATTCTAACCTCACTGAATGTACGGATTTCGAAGTCTATAATGTGAGTGGAGAGTTATGTTCCCATGGAACTTTAGATGGAAATCAGGGGTCAAAGAAAATTGAGTTCCCTCATACTAAAGGCATGTACTTAGTAAGAATTTCGAGTAGCAATGGTTCTGCTGAAAGTAAATCTCTACAGGTAATCGTTCGCTAAGTTCGCCAGTTCTGACCGCTCGCCTTTTTCTAAAGTTATATGACAGTATAGATCTTTTCCTTTGAGTCTGTCTATTACGTACGTAAGTCCGTTAGATTGTTCATCTAAGTACGGAGTGTCTATCTGCCTCACATCTCCGGTTAGGATAATCTTTGTGTTTTCTCCCGCTCGAGTGATGATGGTTTTGATTTCGTGTGGCGTCAGGTTTTGGGCTTCATCAACTATAAAAACTACGTTAGAAAGCGAACGCCCACGGATGAACGCTAAGGGGCATATTTGAATCTTACCATTCTCCCTCATTTCCTCAATTGCGCGGTATTTACGCTCATTCACACCGAATTGATTCTTTATGTAATTCAGGTTATCCCAAAGCGGTTGCATGTACGGATTCACTTTATCTTCAGCATCACCAGGTAAAAACCCGAGGTCTTTATTTGACAGGGCAACGATGGGTCGAGCTAATATAATTTGGTCATACTTGTTGCTTTGCTCAAGGGCTCCGGCTAGTGCTAGCAAGGTCTTCCCTGTCCCGGCCACACCACATATAGTAACAAGGTTTATATCTGGATTCTGAATTGCGTGAAGGGCAAATGCCTGTTCCGCATTGCGGGGTTTGACTCCATAAGCATACCCCTTATCCACTCGCTCAATTTTCTTCTTCGATTCGTTGAAATATCCAAGAGCAGAGGACGAGCAGTTCTTCATTATATAGAAGTGGTTATTTGCCCGAGCGTCTCCTAATGTGGTGATTTTATTCGTTGATCCCGCCACGTACATTTTGCGAATCACGCTAGCATCTAAATCCTCTAAAGTTGTCATCCCAGAATAGGCAAACTTCATATCCTTAACTTTTCCTGTCTTGTAATCCTCCGCTGGTAGGTTTAGAGCTTTTGCTTTCAGTCTAAGATTTATGTCCTTCGATACCAAGACTACAGTCGAATTTTTTTCGAGCACCTGCAATGCTAAAGCGGCATCTAAAATCATATGGTCATTCGTTTTCTTCCCAAAAACCTGGTCCGCCAACCCCGGATTGTCAGAATCCCCCATAATAATCTTCATCTTCCCCCCGCAGCCATTTTCTAGAGGAATCCATTGCTGCAAAGTAAAATCTTTACTGAGCCTGTCAATTATTCTAATTGATTCACGTGCCTCATAGTTTTTCGTCTCATTGCCAACTTTAAAATTATCGAGCTCCTCAAGTACAGTTATAGGAATAGCTATCTGATTCTCCTCGAAATTATTTATTGCACTATGATCATAAAGCAAAACACAAGTATCTAACACATATATTTTCGCTTCCACACTTTTCACACTATCCACCTTTTTAGTATTCTTAGATGTAGGTGTAATCTTTTCCTTCGTTTGAACTACAGCAGCCATTAAGTTAGAGTCATTTTCAGGCATTCTATTTCCTCGCCGTTGCGAAGTGAGAAGAGGCCTGAGATTTACAGTTAATTCCTCCACAAAAGTTACCTCATATTTTGAGAGTTTTGCACACCCCCCTCAACACACTTTTTCACATCCACAATAATGATAACCTTTTTCTTTCAAGTTTTACTGCTCTTCCCATCTTGAATTAACAGGAAATTTATTTTATGTTGAAAAATCTCTTGGTATTCTTAATTTTTATCACTAAAGCCAAACCTCATTGTCGTCATCTCCATCATCCATCTCTCGTTTCGAAGGATTCACAAAAACATCTACCAATCCCTCTGGCACTTCAACTCTCAGCACCTTGTTTTCTCTGTCCACTTCGATTTTAAAATTTTCTGGCAGGGGAAGAATAAGTTCTTCACCATTTGACTCTACCTCTAACATAGGATACGGTCCGTGATCTATAACTCGTGTTACTTCACCTAGTTCCGTTCCGTTCTCAAGATCGACAACTGTCCAGCCTGGCACCTCGTGGAAATAAAATCTATTCCCATCCAATTCAGGCAACATCTCGCTCGGCAAGTAAATATCTTTCCCACTAAGTTCTCTAGCTTCTGACTCAGTATCTACATTCTCCAATTTAACTACGAATCTATCGTTGTGAGGTTTCAATTTAATGATAGAGTAGGGCACAAGCTGCTTTCTCAGTTCTAACCAAATCAACTTTATTCCTGTATACGGACTTGCATCATCAACATCCATCCAAAGCACCAACTCACCAGAGTATCTAAAAGGTTTGGTCAATTTCCCGAGTATAAATCCGTTTTTCTTGTTCATCTTCGTTTACTGCGTTATGCAATTTACTTTAAACAATAAGAGCCACCATAATGGCAGCTCTTATAAATGTCGTTAAAAGAAAAGTAATTACTCTCCTTCTTTATTCTCTTCCTCAGCAGCAGGCGCTTCCTCAGCAGCAGGCGCTTCCTCAGCAGCAGGAGCTTCCTCAGCAGCAGGCGCTTCCTCAGCAGCAGGCGCTTCCTCAGCAGCAGGCGCTTCCTCAGCAGCAGGTGCTTCCTCAGCAGCAGGCGCTTCCTCAGCAGCAGGCG
>JABISU010000276.1 GCA_018700255.1 Flavobacteriales bacterium
ACACAAGTCTTTTACAGCCTTTTTTTTAGGAGATTCAGCCGCTTTCCATTTGAGATTATCCATCTATATGATTCTATTCCTATCTTTGGGCACATGTTTTTACGGCACGCCGAAAATACGCATATAAAACACCTACAATGAAACTGCACCTATCTTCTTTCAACACTTTTGTTACTTTCCTCATCGCTGTCACGCTTTTAGCATCATGTAGTGGATGTTTAAATGATGACAATCTTATCGGTGAAAATTGTTACGATGGCGAGTTAAATAACGGCGAAGAACTCATCGATTGTGGTGGAACGATATGCGATCCTTGTGACCCATGTGAAAACGACCTGTGGGATGCTCTTTTAGGTGAGCAATGGGTTGATTGTGGCGGAGAATGTGGTCCCTGCGACCCTTCTTTCAACGGTCAGCTTGATCCAGGTGAACTCGGGATTGACTGTGGTTGCGATGGTTGTCCAGCTTGCCCTGAGCTATGTGGCGATGGTTTGCCTAACGGATTTGAAGAAGGCGTTGATTGCGGAGGCCCTAACTGTGACCCATGTCCAACATGCACAGATGGCGAAATGAATGGATCTGAAATTGGTGTCGACTGTGGAGGTTCTGATTGTGACCCATGTCCAACAACAGGAGATTGTACAAATGGCCTTCAAGATGGCGACGAATTATACATAGACTGTGGTGGTTCATCTTGTGAGCCTTGTGAGGGAGCTATAGCTTGGAAAGCAAATGGCCAACAGTTTTATGGCGATGCTTCCGCATCAGCTATGATGGATGGAACAAGTATAGCTATTGCAGGCGTGTCTGTAACGACTGCTCAGATTGGCTTTATTATGGCTGAACCAGCAACTGGATGGGTGAACGGAGTTGTTATCCCGATGAACTTAGCCACCGCACCAGGAACAGCAGGAGCATACGAGGCTATAGGAGCTGCTGAGACATATGCGACCTCTAACGGCGGAAACATCACGATGGAACTTACTTATGTGGTTTCAGGTTCGGGAGGGTATATAACTGGCACTTTTTCCGGAAATATGCAAAGCACAGCTGGAGCTGGAGTTACAATTTCTCAGGGGAATTTCGCTATTCCAATTAACTAGAATTAGTCCTAGAGATTGACATTTTAGTGTGAATAATACGCTTGGATAAATGTCAAATTAGCTCATAACGTGTTGAACTTGCACTGTTATGAGGACATCAACATTTCCCGCAATATTAATTGCAATAATTCTGCTTTCTGGTTGTGTAACAGCTAAGCAGTTCGAGGAGTTACAGGATAATTGCGAACAAATAGATAAGGAAAATACTGTTCTAAGGCTAAGTAGTCAAGATGTTGAAATCGAAGTTGTAGAGTTAAGAGGACAATTAGAAACATTGACAGAAGCAAGGGAAGAACTTGCGGCAGACACTTCCCGAATGGGTCGGTTTGTTGCTGAATCAACAGATGAAATAAATCGTCTTCGTCAATTAAATGATGCGCTTACAGACCAAAGCGGAGGTCGTTTGTCATCACTAAATGCAGAAAACAGAGCGCTCCTTGAAGATGTAAATAGAATAAGAAAACAACTTCAAATCAGAGAAGATGCCCTTCTCGATCTAGAAAAAGATCTAGCTGAAAGAAGCGCTGCTCTCGAGTCTAGGAGTGCGAGAGTTGAAGAATTAGAAAACCTTCTTGCATCACGTGATAAAGCTGCTAAAGCTTTGCGTAACCGTTTAGAAAGGGCTCTCCTTGGATTTGAGGGAAGTGGTTTAACAGTTGAGCAAAGAGACGGTAAAGTTTATGTAAGCTTAGAGGCAGAATTGTTATTTGCTTCAGGCTCTGCTGTTGTAGACGTAAAAGGTAGAGAGCTCCTAGCCTCCCTAGGTTCAGTTATAGCTGAGCAAGAAGATTTGGAAATTGTTATCGAAGGACACACGGATTCAGATAAGCTAGCCTCTTCAAGCTTCCCACATAACAATTGGGAATTGTCGGTGCTTCGCGCAACCTCTGTCCTAGAGATTATAAGCGCCCAACCCGGCGTTGACCCATCAGTCCTCACAGCATCCGGACGAGGAGAGTTTCACCCCGTTGATACAGATGATAAATCGAGAAACCGTAGAATTGAAGTTATCCTAGCCCCAAAACTTGATGCTTTATTTGAACTCTTAGAGGACTAGAGCTTGATACAAACGTTTTGAGGTTCCGTAAAGAACTGTAGCGCTTCGAACCCACCTTCTCTCCCCACGCCTGAGTTTTTAACTCCTCCAAATGGCGTTCTTAAGTCTCTCAAGAGCCAGCAGTTTACCCAAACAATTCCAGTGTCTAATGCGGCTGCCATGTTGTGAGCTCTTTTTAAATCTTTAGTCCAAACTGTAGCCGCTAGACCATACTCTGTGCTATTCGCAAAATAAACAGCTTCTTCATCTGAGTCAAAAGGTTGAATGGTAACTACAGGACCGAAAACCTCTTCTTGATTTACCCGGCAATCAAAATTGAGCCCCTCAATAATAGTAGGTTGAATGTAATAGCCTTTGGACAAATGTGGTTCATTTTCCGGAGTTGTCGCATTACCTCCACATAAGATTTTCCCACCTTCTGAGCGAGCTAAATCTATGTACGATAAAATTTTATCGCGATGATCTTTAGAGACAACAGCACCCATTTTTGTAGTGGGGTTTTGAGGGTCGCCGACCTTCATTTTCTTCGCTTTTTCGACTAACATATCCCGAAATTTCGGGTAGAGAGATTTCTCGACAAGAATCCGAGAACCGCAAAGACAGATTTGGCCTTGATTGGCGAAAGAAGAACGCATGGTCGTCGCTAATGCATCCTCTAAATCACAATCATCAAATATGATGGCAGCATTCTTTCCGCCTAACTCCAAGCTCAATTTCTTAAAACGAGGAGCCGTGACAGAAGCTATATGTGCACCAGTTTCTGTACCTCCTGTAAAGCTAACTGCTGCTATTTTTGGGTGACGAACTAAAGCGTCTCCCACCTCTGTTCCCAATCCGTGTATGATGTTAAAGACACCATCTGGGAAACCAGCCTCTTTCACCCATGTACTCAATAAGTATGCTGTTACAGGAGTTATTTCTGAGGGTTTAGCAACTACGCAGTTCCCAGCGGCTAATGCAGGCGCGACCTTCCAAGTAATTAGGTAAAGCGGAAGATTCCAGGGTGAGATGCACGCAACGACACCTAAAGGCTTCCTAAGGGTGTAATTGATAGCCACTCCCTCCATAGAGTGTGACTCAGAAGCAAAATGCTGAATTGCCGAAGCGTAGAAGCGAAGATTTGACTCAGCCCTTGGAATATCAACCGAGCAAGCTAACGATATAGGTTTACCATTGTCAGTTGACTCTGCACAGGATAGTAGATCTGCGTTTTTTGCGACTAAATCAGCAAGTCTATTCAAGCAAGCAGCACGTTCGCTACTAGGTGTTTCTGACCAGCTAGTAAACGCCTTGTTGGCAGATTCTACAGCAAGATTTACATCTTCAGACCTAGATCTAGGCAGGCGACCGTAAACCTTGCCTGTGCTGGGGTTGGTAAGGTCAAGCCATTCACCGCTTTTGGCAGAAATAAGCTTGCCTTGAATGAGATTTAGTACTTCCATTTAGTACTGCAATTTACTTAATAAATTAGTCTAACTTTACTATCTTTGCACACGTTTTTGCCCCATGGTGTAATGGCAACACATCTGCT
>JABISU010000117.1 GCA_018700255.1 Flavobacteriales bacterium
GATCGTAGTAAACTTGATTTTTGGAGAGAAAAATATCCTGCACTTGAGATTATAGAAGAATCTTATGACAAGCCAGAGGTGGAAGAGAAGAAGCCCGTAGTTGCTAAGAAGCCAGCTGTGAAGAAGCCCGTAGTTGCTAAGAAGCCAGCTGTGAAGAAGCCTGTGAAGTAAGGGTAAACAAAATATTTATGTATATAAAAAAAGGTGTAACCTACTTGGTTGCACCTTTTATGAAGTTTATTATTAAGGTTAGCTTATGCTAACTCACCATCTTTACTCCAAGGAGCAAATGAGCGTTGTTCTCTTCCTTTCTTAGTTAGTGTGTATCCATCTTTATTCTGAATAAGTCCATCTAAGTAAAGATTAGTTATTCTTTCCCCAATGCGTGCTTGCCCAACATGTAAGTTAGTATCTGCTTCAATGCATTTCCAAAAATTTCTCTCTAAAACGCTGAGTCTTATGTGGCTTTGGTTTTCAATTTTATGAGTTTGGATGATATCTAAGATCATGAAGTCATACTTATCCATTTGCATAGCAGGAAGAAATTAAGGGGTAAGATACTGAAAGCAATTTAGCTTATAAATAAGCCACTTTTATGAATTAGCATAACCAGATATTAACGCTTTGTTAACGAAACGGCCCCAATTGTTAATAACATGTTAACTCCGTAAAAATCACAGTATTAGAAATATACTTCAGATCTGCTCAAAGAATATAAAGAACCTTTTAATATACCTGATATCTCTATCTGGATAATGTGATGGTCTATATTGAGAATGAAATTTTATAACCTTTCTGTGTTTATCCCAAGCGCAGGTTGAAATACGCACTTTATGATTCCTTGCGTTGGTTAGCAATTCAGCCAATAAGTTCTCCTGTAGATTTTTACTCCAACGGATTAGTACTGTGTGCTTTTTTACTAAAAGTTGTTTAACCTTTGCTTTGTTACCTAACTCAACCCACTCTGAAGGTGTTGCAGTTAAATATTGCATCCACTTCATTTGCATCTTTAAGAGCGTTCCTTCAGCGGGGCTGATAAACACAATGTGTCGCCACTTACTAGTATGATCTTGTCCTCTGAAGCGCCAACCCTTAAATTTTAGAAATTCCTTAACGATACGTCTTCTAAGAATATAGTATGAAGTAATCTGAAAGCTCATTTAACTAAGATACTTATTCTGTCCAAGTTCCTAAAAATGTTTCGCCAGAACTGAGATGTTTATCTAAAATATTTTGAAATTCTGATCGCGATATAGGTATTGCCCCGAGTGATTCAAGGTGTGGATTCATCATTTGGCAATCAATAGGCCCAAAACCCCATTTTTTTAATTTTTCTACTAAATTGAATAATCCGATTTTAGAAGCGTTTGTAGCCTTACTGAACATACTTTCCCCAAAGAACATCCGACCAATAGAGACGCCATATAAACCGCCGACGAGTTCAGCCCCTTTCCACACCTCAACTGAGTGAGCAACACCTAGCTTATGTAATTCTGAATATGAATTGATCATATTATCGCCTATCCAAGTTTCAGGTTGAGTCTTATCACCCCTAAAGCTGTTAGAGCATTGTGTAATCACGTCTTTGAAACAAGTGTCATAAGTGACAGTGTATCTCATTTTATTAATTTCATTCCTCATGCTCTTGTGCACCTTAAGACCATCAAGGGGTATTATCCCCCTCTCCTCAGGTGACCACCACATAATCATTTCTCCAGGATTAAACCACGGGAAGATACCGTTTTCATACGCGGATAAAAGCCTTGCGGCACTTAAATCACCACCAACTGCAACAATCCCACTTTTGTCTGCTGAAGAAACAGGCGGGAACTCATTGCTATCATCTAGTAGTGTCACTTTCATTGAGTAAAGGTAGAACTGACCGACCTTGCGGTTGTGAATCTAAGTATAGAAAATTTAAAAATTTTTAAGTTAGCTGAAATCCTTAAAAACGGAAAGGTAGCAGGTTTAAAGTCTCAACTGAAAGCAGCTCCGCCCTTTCGTGAGAGTTCTTTCTCAAGAGAAAATTTGGCAAATTGCAGGAATGCGTCTGTATTAATTCTTTTATTTCCTTCTAAAGACGATGTAAATGAAATCGAAGGTGTTTTGATAGAAAGGTCAGAATATGATGGGGTGCATTCAAAGCAAATTGGTTTTCCAGGTGGTGAAAGGGATTCTAATGATGTCGGTGATATTGAAACAGCTATTAGAGAATGTAAAGAGGAGTTAGGAGTTAAAGTTGATATAGAAAATGTTTTAGGCCCGCTAACTCCCTTATATATTCCTCCGAGTAATTTTCTGGTTAAACCGTATGTAGCTTGGCTTAGTGAACGCCCCCTGTTTTCAATAGACCCAAAGGAAGTCAATTCATTTATATTATTTCAAGTTTCAGATTTAAATGAGGAGAGTAATTGGCGTAATTACAATGTTAATGGAGTTGTGGTTCCTGGGATAAAGTTTGGAAAACACCTAGTTTGGGGTGCAACAGCTATGATGTTGAGAGAATTCATTGATACATTTGCAAAATGAAAAATCTAGACTCTAAGGACAATAAAAAAGTATCTGAGGCTCTTGATAGGGCTGAGAAAAACGGTACTATTAAATGGGTTGAGCCATTGTTAGAAGCCTTTAGCTCTCGTGAGGAAGATGCATTGAAAGCTAGAATGCGCACTATTTTATCTAGTATTAAACTCAGTGCAGCGGAAGATGTTTTTCTTGAATTTTTACAAAAGGACAGCAAAGAGCATATGTATGCAGATGTTCTGTCATTTCTTTGGAGTTCAGGGTTTATTCCTGCCAACTCAATTGATTTAATTGTAAGATGCTCAACTTCAGGTGATTTTAGAGCAGCAATGGAAGGACTCACAATTGTTGAGCAGTGTGAGACTATTGAAAATGAGCAGGCTTTGCTAGACTCGATTTTCAGTTTAAGGTCCGCCTTAAACAGCAAAGAAAAGTCAGATTGTCACAGTTTATATGAGCCCATGCTGAAGAAACTGGAGCATCTAGAACGCAATCAATAATCTGCGTCAAAAATATGTTTCTCTATCCTAACTAATGGGCCTGGGCAGCTTTGATAATGACAGGTTAAACACATTTTTACAATTCTATCTAATCCCTCTTTAGATGGGGCTAGGTTATAATCGGTGAGAATGTCTGCAAATACTGGTGATAATGATGTTACAACATCAGATATCATTGTTTCTTCGGTAGGATTTTGATCTAATATTAAAGGAAATTCAAAACTTAATTCGGGCCAAACCCCAGTTTTTTCATATTCACCTTCAATTTCAAAAAGTCTTGCATCCATTTCTCTCATAAGAAGAGCCATTTCACTTGGAGAATTAGCTATGCTAACAACCTTGACTTTTTTAGAAGATTCTTCTGATTCAGAAGAACAGAACGACAAAAGTGTTAGTGTTACTATTGAAAGAATTAGTTTAACGATTTTCATAATCCGACATCTTCCATCATGACGCCAGTAGCAGTAAACTGAAGGCGGTACTCGGGCTCAGTAATTAATGAGATTTCCTCTTTGCTTTTACCAGCATCTTCAGCAAAGTGTCTCAACTCAGATACGGTTGTTGTGTCGTAGTACGCGATGCCTTCCATAACAGTTCTGTAGCCTTCTACACCTTCTGTTGGTACGAAAAACGCGTAATCTTTAAACTTTACGAAAACAGTATCTTCTCCAGAAACTACATCCATCCAACATCCTTTTTTCCCACATGTGGCGATAACACTCCCCTCCATTTTTACACTCACATGATCTTCGTGGATTAGCTTTTCTCTTATAGTGGCTGCTTCAAGGATATTCTCAGTGTCAATGACAGTCCCATAATATGTTTCTTCTGAGACAGCACCATCATTACTACACACGCCATCACAAGTACAGCTATTAAATGTGAAGAATAAAAATGCTAAAATTAGAAATAAGTCAGGTTGAGTAAGTTTCATATATTTTTCTTTTATGGATTTAACTTTTTAGTAAAATTACTTATTAATGAGTTTTTGTTAGGCTTGAAGGAGTGACAATAATAAAATCTGCAATATCCATTCGCTCTTGCTCTAGTTCGTTAATAAATTCTTGCTCTGTAGCATCAATGGTCATGATTTTTAAATCTGGATTCTCATTTAGTAAGTACCATGCAATCCCTTCTTTATTCTGAGAATGAAAGGCTCCGTTGTAATGAATAAAGACTCCATTAGAAGGAAGGTTTATTAATATGTTATGTGCCATACAGGCATCTTTAATCGCCTGTGATTTAGGGAGGTTGTCTCCTCCATGACCTCCTGACATTTCAAGCATTTCTAAATAACACCCCAAGTTTCCATCATATGCAATTGGAAGGGGAGGCAGGTAGTTTTTTGCCTCAGCGGATAAATATTCTAAAGTGTCAAGTCCATTATAATAGACAAATGAGGCATACCTGCGGGGGACATTTGTAGCAATAAATCTATGGCCATTGTCTTTTGCGTAGTTAACTAGTGGTAGGTAATCTGTTTTAAAGTTTGGCCAAACCCTAGCATTTCCTTCTAATTTACTCAAATTTATTACCCCGCTTAAATATTCATTTAGTGGTAATTGATCGTCAGTTTCAAACATCTCAGCTCCTAAAACCAAGTCCTGTCCTTCTATATCTAACTCCTCAGTGAGGATAAGCTGAAGCCAATGAATCATTGGATTGTCATGGAGCTCTCCGAACAGGACCACATCTGCTTCAAGAGCAGCGTCAACAATGCTATTAAAGGATTCCAGCTCCCCCTCAGAATTGTAAATAATATAGGGTTGAGGATTTGATGCGACAATTGCTGCTTTTTTCGCTTCTGCTTTTTTCGCGCTTTTTTGGGCTGAAATAAATAAAGGCGTTAAACTTAAAAAGCCAAATAAAATGAATGCGTTTTTATACATTGAATTTATGTATTGAAGAAGTTTACAATGGTAAAATGAGTATTAGGTTTGAAGAACGCCAGGTCTAAATGGATTCTCAGCGGGCGATTCACTAGCAACCTCTATGCCCATACTTACCCATTCCCTGGTTTTTTCAGGATCGATTATTGCGTCTACCCAAAGTTGAGAAGCGGCATATTCAGGTTTTGTTTGCTCATCGTAACGGGTTTTAATTTTGTTGAGCAGTTCAGATTGTTTTTCCTTTTTGACAGGCTCTCCAGCTTTTTTCAGCCTAGAGACTTCAATTTGTTGGAGAACCTTAGCCGCTTGTTCTCCTCCCATCACAGCGAGTTTAGCTGTAGGCCAAGCGATGATAAATCTGGGGTCGTAAGCTTTTCCGCACATCGCATAATTTCCTGCCCCATAGCTGTTTCCGATTATGACGGTGAATTTTGGTACGACGCTATTCGCAACAGCATTTACAAGTTTTGCTCCATCTTTAATAATACCTCCGTGCTCAGATCTTGACCCCACCATAAAGCCTGTTACATCCTGTAGAAAAAGAAGAGGAATATTTTTTTGATTGCAAGTCATAACAAATCTAGCAGCCTTATCCGCGCTGTCAGAATAAATAACCCCACCAAACTGTAAGCCTTCTTTCTTTGATTTCACTGTCATCCTTTGATTGCAGACGATCCCCACGCTCCATCCATCAATTCTTGCATACCCACAGATCAGGGTTTTTCCAAATGTCTTTTTATACTCAGTAAACGATCCCCCATCAACCAATGCGTCTATAAGGTCGTGGGAAGGGTAGGGCTGCGTTCTTGACTCAGGTAATATTGAAGAAATAGAATAGCCTGAAGGTTTCTTAGGGTCCGATCTGGAAAAGTTTGCAGCGTTGGTTGCGGGATTCCAATGAGAAGCTAGGTCTCGAATCTTTTTTAATGCATCATCATCATCCTTGCAAGGGTAGTCTATTACTCCGCTTATTTCGCAATGAGTTGTTGATCCGCCAAGTGTTTCATTGTCTATATCTTCACC
>JABISU010000236.1 GCA_018700255.1 Flavobacteriales bacterium
GAAGCGCCGTAGTGAGGCGTGACTCATACGCGACGACACAAATCTGTGACGGAGTGACGATAGGAGCAAATGCCACCATTATATGTGGAAACACACTCGGAAATTTTGCCTTCGTCGGCGCGGGAGCCGTCGTAACATCATCTGTTAAACCATACGCCCTTGTAGTGGGAAATCCTGCAAAACAAATCGGATGGATGTCACCGAGTGGAATTCGACTTGAGTTCGACGAAGAAAACATCGCTGTTTGTTCTGAATCCGGAAGGAAATTTAAATTAGACAAGTTAAACGGAGTGTCACCTTATTCCGGAAAATGAGATCGTTCTCGAATATATTAGTAACTGGAGGAGCTGGCTTTATCGGCTCTCATGTGATTAGGCAAATACTTAATCATCACCCGATTGTGAAGGTTGTAAATCTAGATCTACTCACCTATGCCGGGAATTTAGAAAACTTGACAGATATCGAACTTAACTTCCAAAGTTCTGGTCGTTACACCTTTGTCAAGGGAAATATTTGCGATAAGAATTTACTGAAAGAATTATTCTCAACATATCAGTTCGATGCTGTCATTCACTTGGCCGCTGAAAGTCATGTCGATCGTAGCATTGAAAATCCACAAGCATTTTTAGAGACGAACATTTTAGGTACTGCAGCTTTATTAGATGCGGCAAAAAATTCTTGGCTAGACAACGATAATAACTACACAAAAAACAAGATGTTTTACCACATCTCTACTGACGAGGTGTATGGTTCACTCGGTAACGAAGGGTTATTCAGTGAAGAGACCTCATACGACCCCCGCAGTCCATACAGTGCTTCAAAAGCCTCAAGTGATCATCTTGTGAGGGCATATTATCATACTTACAGATTACCTATTGTGATTAGTAACTGCTCCAACAACTACGGAGCAAATCAATTTCCAGAGAAGCTCATCCCTCTGATGATTAAAAATATTAAGGACAATATTCCACTTCCAATTTATGGGGAAGGGTTAAATATTCGAGATTGGTTATTTGTAGAGGATCACGCAAAGGCTATTGATTTGATTCTACACAAAGGAGAAGTCGGTGACACATACAATATTGGAGGTCTTAATGAATGGACGAATATCGATTTGGTAAAACATCTCATAAAACTCACTGACAAGAAACTAAATAGACCTCAAGGAACGTCTAATTCACTTATTCAATTTGTGACTGATAGAGCTGGCCATGACAAGAGGTATGCTATTGACGCATCAAAAATAGAGAATAAACTCGGATGGACTCCAAGTGTGAAATTTGAAGAGGGGTTAGAAAAAACCGTAAAGTGGTATCTTCAGAATACCGAATGGTTAGATAACATTGCTTCACGCAAACTCACCGGAGATGGTTCAATAAATGAATAATGTAAAAAACCCTTATATAAATTTACTTATTGTATATTGTACTATAAATAACTCAACAAGAAGGACAACAAAGTAGAAAATTATGTTTACCGCAATAAGAAATCTATTCAGATTCAGTAAAAAGGCCAAGAATAAAAACATTCAGGTTAGCAACGATTTAAGTCTGCTAATTAGTGATGTTCACTCTCACCTTGTTCCTGGAGTTGACGATGGTTCTCCTGACATGGACACCTCTATTGCTCTTATCCGCAGACTACAAAACCTTGGTTTCAAAAAGCTTGTAACTACACCACATATCATGGTCGATTTGTATCCTAACACCCCTGAGATACTGAAACCTAGATTTGAAGAACTCAAGGTAGAAGTGGCAAAAAGACTACCCCCTATAGAGCTTTTCCTTGGAGCTGAATACTTTCTGGACTTAGATCTTTTAGATTTACTTTCTAAACCCGATGAACTTCTAACATTTCCTTGCACTGACCCTTTGAATGGAAGTAAACTTGAAATGATATTGTTTGAGTTTGCATTTCACCTCCCACCCAATTATGACATCTTAGCTGAAATTATTTTCAAGATGCAAACCTCAGGACTCACGCCTGTTTTAGCACATTGCGCGAGGTATCCTTATTTCCACAAAGACAGATCTGAATTGAAGAAACTTCACGAAAAAGGAGTGATTTTAACCATAAATGCAGCTACTCTATGTGGAAGCTATGGTGATTTAGCGAAAGAAACCGCTATTTATGCAATTGAAAATGGTTGGGTAAGAATGGTGTGCTCAGATACGCATGCTCCTCATCACGTCGCAGCGGTAAAAGAACTTGAAAGCTCTCCTGTTTTAGCTGAAATGATCGAATCAGGAATACTTCTCAATCCAGGAATCGGACTCAGCTAATACAAATTAATATACTTAGAAAAACTAGCTTAACCAACAGGTGCAAGCTTAATCTCTAAACCGTCAAGCGAATCTGCTAACTTAATTTGGCATCCAAGACGGCTGTTGTCTTCCACGAAGAACGCCTCATCTAACATATCCTCTTCGTCGTCAGACCTCTCCCCAATCTCGTGAGAACTGAGCACATACATATGGCAACTCGCACACATCGCCATGCCTCCACAAGTACCCTCTACAGGGAGTTCATAGCTCCTGCAAAGCTCCATCATATTCATGTTCATGTCGGTAGGAGCATCTAACTCATGGCGCTTGTTGTCTCTATCTATTACAACAACTTTAATCATGTTCTCAGTGTTAATCAATTTATGAAAATTTTTAAACGCTTTTATTAACTTTTAAACACTTTTTAGTCCTTTTTATCACTTTTTTGCACTTTTAATCGTCTTTTTTGGCCTTTTATGACTTTTTTACCTCTTTTTCAAAACTCAAGAATTCATTCCTGGCTTGCCGCTAACAGTGGTATATTTAAGAACAAGATTTTTATTAGGATAAATTCTCTTATAAGCACTTTGAACCATCAAAGTAGCTTCATGAAAACCACACAGAATTAACTTGAGTTTACCTGGGTAAGTATTGATGTCTCCTACGGCATATACACCTGGAATATTTGTAGAATAGTCAAAGGTATCCACTTCAATCGCATTCTTAGAAATATTCAGGTTCCACTCTCCCAAAGGCCCTAGTTTAGGGCTGAGTCCGAACAAAGGTACCCAGTGATCTACCTCAATATTTGACAATCCATCAGTCTTGTGCTTTACTTCAACCGAGCATAGCAAATCATCTCCACTTACTCCTACAACTTCAGCGTTGGTCAATAAAGTAATCTTTCCCGCTTCGGTTAGGTCCATAACTTTTTGAACACTGTCGGGGTGTCCGCGGAAGCTTGGCCGTCTATGCACTAAAGTCACTTCAGAAGCAACATCGGCTAAGAACACAGTCCAGTCAAGAGCTGAGTCTCCACCTCCAGAGATAACTACTTTCTTTCCTCTATAATACTCAGGGTCCTTAATGATATATTCTACTCCCTTGTCCTCAAAATCTAACAAACCCTCAACCGGCGGTTTACGTGGTTCGAAACAACCTAGACCTGCAGCTATCACAATGATGGGAGCTCTATGCTTAGTTCCTCGGTTAGTGGTGATAGTAAACTGATCTTCATCATCTTTCTCGATGAATTCAGCCCTTTCTCCCAAAGTAAATCCCGGACTAAATGGCTTTATTTGTTCCATTAACTGCTCGGTCAAATCTCCAGCTAAAATGAATGGGTGAGCAGGAATATCGTAAATGGGCTTTTTCGGATATATCTCTGAGCACTGACCTCCGGGCTGGGGTAAAGAGTCAATTAAATGACAGCTTAACTTAAGAAGGCCTGCTTCAAAAACTGTGAAGAGACCTACAGGCCCCGCTCCAATAATAATAATATCTGTTTGAATCATAGATTGATTGCTTCAATAGCTTTCACTTCTGGGGCAACACCTTTAATAACCGATTCTACCCCACCTTTCATTGTCATATCGATAAAAGAACACCCCACACATGATCCGTGAAGTTCTACTCTAACAATTAAGTCATCCGTAATTTCTTTCAGCGTAATATCGCCTTGATCAGCCTCAAGATATGGACGAATCTGTGCAAGCGCACCTTCAATTCTCTCAGCTAGTTCATTGTGGTTTTCTGACATAGTTTGGTCTGACATAATATTACTTATTTTCTAGGACTTCTAGCAAGTTAGCTACAACAACACGAAATGCAGCTACAGCTGCAGAATCACCTTGCAATACTGCTGGACGTCCCACATCTCCAGCTTCTCGTATGGTTTGGATTAAAGGAAGTTCTCCAAGAAAAGGAACATCCAATGTATCAGCCAATCTCTTAACACCATCTCTACCGAAAATATGATATTTAAATTCGGGAGCATCGGGTGGAATGAAGTAAGACATATTTTCGATCATCCCTAGAACAGGCACGTTAATAGATTCAATTTTAAACATCCCCACACCTTTACGAGCATCGGCTAGAGCCACATCTTGAGGAGTAGAAACTATTATGGCTCCGGTAAGATCTAAATCACTAACTAAAGTTAAGTGAATGTCTCCCGTGCCAGGTGGTAAATCTACAATCATGTAGTCTAACTCTCCCCAAACTACATCAGTAAATAATTGCTTCAAAGCTTTTGTAGCCATCGGTCCACGCCAAACTATAGCTTGGTCAGGATCTGCGAAAAACCCTATAGACAACATCTTCACACCATGCATCTCCACTGGCCCCATCATAGATTTTCCGTCTACATCAATCGGCTGGGGTTTGTGATCTTGTACTCCAAACATAGTCGGGATACTTGGACCATATATATCTGCATCGCAAAGCCCCACCTTGTAGCCTAATTGGGCTAAAGAAACTGCCAAATTAGAGCTTACGGTACTTTTACCTACCCCACCTTTTCCAGAAGCTACTGCGATAATATTCTTTACCCCAGGAAGAATTTTTCTTGTCTCAATAGTGCGTTCTTCTGTAGGAAGAGCACCTACATTAACCTCGGTTTTAACGTCTGAACCAAAGGCTCTTTCAAGTGCAAACTCAACTGCGTCTTGCATTCTCTTTCGAGCGTGAAGAGCTGGATTGCTGGATTTTACCTCTACTTTTATAAGACCCTCAGAGATATCAATTCCCACTATTAGGTCCAACGACACAATATCCTTTCCAAACTCAGGCTCCATAACCCCACTTAAAGCGGCAACGACCTTATCTCTTGTTATTTCCGATGACATTCTAAAGGCTCAATTTAAGAACTTCAAAGTTCGGTCATAGGGTTCCAAAAACACTTGTCAAACTCAACTACTTGACCTTCTATTACCTTAATACCTTCTTCGCGAAGTTCATCTGCCATAGATCTCTCTGGAGGAAAGTGAAGAGCTCCAGAAAGCATCCCTAATCTATTTACTACTCTATGCGCAGGAACATCTGGTGTTACCGTAAAACTCTTATTCAAAGCCCAACCAATCCTTCTGCTCGCCCCCGCATCACATAAGTATTTAGCGATTGCGCCATATGAAGTCACCCTCCCTTTTGGGATTAACCTAACTACCTCAAATACATCTTCATTGAAACTCATCGGATCTCTAAATCTCAAGTTGAATAAAGTGGATTTTTTTACCTTCAGACAGCCACCTCGTCTCATAATAAGTAACAATCTCTAACGCATCCCTTAGATCTTGAGGCACTCTATAAACCAAATCTCCATATACATCTTTACTGTCATACACAAACTTATAACCCGCCTCGATATAACCTTCTTTAGACAAATCGTAGAGCAAAACCGAATCCGTTTTTACATTAATTAAACTACCAGGCTTGATGATTTTCTTATAAAGTTCAATATATACAGGTGAAGTAATCCTCTTTGTTCCTTTTTCATCCTTGGGTTGAGGATCTGAAAATGTTAACCAAACCTCGCTCACCTCATCTGTAGCAAAATACTTATCTATAAATTCTAGTCTAGTTCTAAGAAAAGCGACATTAGGCAATGATTCCTCCTTCGCAGTTTTTGCTCCTCGCCAGAATCTATGTCCCTTAATATCGACTCCCACAAAATTTCTATCAGGGTATTTCCTTGCTAGCCCCACAGTATACTCTCCCTTTCCACAACCCATCTCAAGAGTAATGGGATTATCATTATTAAACACATCTTTCGCCCATTTACCCTTCATCCCAGCATCTACTCCTTTAACAGCTTCTTGCAAACAAGGCTCGTATACATGATTAAATGTTTCATTTTCCGCCCATTTACTAAGTTTATCCTTTCCCATTTTGTTAATTTGCAGATGTGATTTGCTCTGCAAAATTATGATATTGTTCCTATGTCTCGAATATTAATTGCTGTACTAAATTGGGGGATGGGGCACGCCAGTCGTTCGCTCCCTTTGATTGAAGGTGCTATTGACCTCGGGTGGGAAGTCGATATCGCTAGTACAGGGGACGCTATGGTTTGGCTTAAAAGCAGGTTGAAAGGAAATCCTAAAGTGAAATTCTTCGAGAAACCCGGAGCGGTCATCACTTATAGCAGATATTTTACAATGCTGACTATAGCAGCTCAAACACCAAAGCTAATTAAATCGATTTTCGATGAAAGAAAGTGGACTCAAGAGCACGTTGAAAAAAGATCCATAAGTAAAATCTTTAGCGACAATTGTTATGGCGTTCATCACCCAGATATACCATCCGTTTTAATGACGCATTTATTGAGATTCCCTGTTTCATCGTTTTTTAGTCCATTAGCTCAAATAGTAATTCAAAAATTAGTTGGTCGATTTGATGAGGTTTGGGTACCAGACAATCCCAGGGGTGATAGTTCTATATCAGGTATGCTTTCCTCAAAAACCATACATCACAATACCAAATTTATTGGGATATTAAGCCGTTTGAAACCTTCTCAATCTAACTCCACTACCCCACTGGTAGGTATGGTTAGTGGGCCAGAACCACATAGGACCACCATGGAAAATGCGCTTCGAAAGTGGATGGAACTTAGGGGAGAAAGGGGGGTAATTATTGCGGGTAAACCTGGGGGTGGGAAAAGCGTGGTGAACAACATTACTACACTTTACGACCCTAGTGACGAAGAAATTTCTGACGCTCTGTGTGGTTCTGAAATTTTAATTTGTAGAAGTGGATATACAACACTTTTAGACTTAGCATCTTTGGGGAAAAGAGCTATTCTCATTCCTACTCCTGGACAAAAGGAGCAAGAAATGTTATGCGAGGTTTGGTCTGAGAAATTTGGATTCGCGAAATGCTCTCAAAGAGAATTAGAAAATATGCGCGTACCTGAAATTTCAGGAATTGCACCTAAAAGCAATGGCAACCAGGCCGCAATAGACGAACTTGCAGCATGGCTGAAAAACTAACCCTTCAAACCGAAGTAGAGCAGTTAGCTACTGACGAAAGGTTTATGAAACTCGCGCTTCAACAGGCCGAAGAAGCGGGTGAGATAGATGAAGTTCCCGTAGGAGCAATTATCGTTTCTAATGGGGTTGTAATAGCACGAGGGCACAATCTATGTGAGAGGCTTAATGATTTCACTGCACATGCTGAAATGCAGGTATTTACCAGCGCTTCAGGATTTGTAGGGGGTAAATTTCTTGACGAGTGTACACTTTATGTCACTATGGAGCCATGCCCTATGTGTGCTGGCGCTGGGTTTTGGACTAGAATAGGAAGAATCGTCTATGGAGCAAGTGACCTAAAACGAGGCTATAAAAGATGGGAAGTAGGCGAAGAAAAAAAAGGACACGGAGGTGCAAATTCTGAAAACGGATTGTTACATCCTAAAACCATTGTTACCTCAGGTATTTTAGAACAAGAATGCTCTAAACTAGTTAAAGACTTCTTTAAATCTAAGCGCAAAAAGTTATAGATCTAATTTATCTTTGACTTTGTAATACACAGGCTATGCAAGAAATTACTAAAGAATATCTAGATGAAATCCAATCCCTTATTGAGCAGGGAGAGGAGAGGTCTTTAGTTGCGCATCTAGAAGATCTTCATGAAACAGACATTGCACTCATTCTAAATCAACTTAAGAGAGAGGATGTTAATTATGCGTATAGACTTTTAAAAGATGATATTAGACCTGCTGTATTAGTCGATGTGGATGATGAAGTAAGAGAGGAAATACTTAGCTCTTTGTCATCAAAAGAAATTGCTAAAGATGTAATCGACGGATTAGAATCTGACGATGCAGCTGATGTCATAGGATCCCTCCCATCAGATAAAATGATGGAGGTGATGTCTAAGGCTAAGGACAAGGAATCTGTTTCTGACGTCTTATCATTGTTATCATACCCCGAAGGTTCCGCTGGAGCTTTAATGGCAAAAGAATTGGTTAAAGTTGAAGAGACTTGGTCTGTGGCTACGGCGATTAAAGAGATACGTGTACAATCTAAAGATATTGAAAATCTCTATACAATTTATGTGGTTAACTCCTTTGGTGAATTGACGGGGAGGTTGAGTTTACAGAACCTTTTGCTTACTGCCGCAAGCACCAGAACTCCTGTTGGAGAGCTTAAAGAAGATGAAGATATTATTTCTATAAAAGCAAAAGAAAAAGAGGAGTTGGTGGTAAGCTTAATGGAGCGATATGACCTTGTTGCCCTTCCAGTAACAGACGATAATGGTATTTTACTTGGACGCATAACGATTGATGATGCTGTAGATGTAATCATTGAAGAAGCTGAACGAGATTACCAACTTGCTTCGGGAATTTCGGAGGATGTTGAGTCGTATGATTCTGTTTGGACTTTGACAAGAGCTAGGTTACCGTGGCTTCTAATTGGGTTAGGGGGAGGTGTCGGTGGCGCCTATGTCATCGGAGCATTCGATATTGTATCAAATCCGGAAATGGCACTGTTTATACCTCTTATAGCTGCTATGGGTGGCAACGTAGGAGTTCAATCGTCAGCCATCGTAGTTCAAGGACTCGCTACTTCGAGCATCAACACTTCTAACATAGCTACAAGACTGATAAAAGAGCTTAGTGTAGGGCTTTTAAATGGGGTGATTTGTGCTGGTATTATTTTTATTGTAACAATACTCTTAGGCTTTGACAAAGCACTTAGCACTACCGTAGGGATATCGTTGTTATGTGTGATTGTTTTTGCTGCGCTGTTCGGCGCATTTATACCACTAATGTTAGAAAAACGTAAGATTGATCCTGCACTTGCCACTGGGCCATTTATTACCACTGCAAATGATATTATAGGACTAATCATCTACTTTAGTGTGGGCTCATTTATTAGCACACTTCTTTAATAAATTGAAATGACTGTTGCTTTTTTAGATACGGTACATCCTATACTTAAAAACAGATTAAAAGAAAATGGTTTTCACTGCAAAGACTATTTAACTCTATCACGAGAAGATATTATACAAGGTTCTCTAACGGATATTGAAGGAATAGTCCTTAGATCTAGGTTACAAATAGATGTAAAGATTTTACAATCACTGCCCAATTTAAAATGGATCGCTCGCAGTGGTTCTGGTTTGGAAAACATTGACTTAATAGAAGCAAAAGCCAGAGATATACATGTCTACAATTCACCTGAGGGCAACCGAGATGCCGTAGGTGAACACGTTCTTGGAATGATCCTGATGATATTGCATAAGTTGAGAAGTTGCGATATAACGGTACATGAAAGAGTTTGGGCAAGAGAAAAGCACCGTGGATCAGAACTATCAAGTAAAACCGTGGGTATCCTAGGATATGGAGAAATGGGGTCTGCCTTTGCTTCTAAACTGAAAGGGCTAGGCTGCAAAGTAATAGCTTACGACAAATACAAAAAGGGATTTAGCTCAGAATATGTTGAGGAAGTGAGTAAGGAGGAGTTCTTTGAAAGAAGTGAAATAGTCAGTATTCACGTCCCTTGGACCAGTGAAACTGAAAATCTCGTAAACACTAGTTGGCTATCTAAATTTAAAAACACAATTGTTTTAATAAATAGTTCGAGAGGCGCTGTTGTCAATACTTC
>JABISU010000277.1 GCA_018700255.1 Flavobacteriales bacterium
CTTTAACCAGGACGTCTTGACCGATGTCCTTTCTGTATTGTTTATCACTAAAGCTGATGCTATCAGCCAGTTTATAACTTCTTTCTAAGGCTTGTTCAAGTCCGTTACCGATTCCGGTGCACGCGAGAACTCGCCCACCAGCAGTTATGACTTTACCCCTTGAAGTTGTAGTCCCCGCATGAAAAACAAGGCCTTCTGTTTCTTTCGGAGTGTTTTCTAATCCTTTGATTTGTTTTCCTTTTGAGTAATCTCCAGGATAACCACCTGATGTTAACATAACTGTAGCAGCTGTCTTATCCTCAATTTGAAGATCGTACTCGCTCAAAAGACCTGATCCTAGACTGTCAAACAGGTGAAGTAAGTCGCTTTTTAATAGAGGAAGTATTACCTCAGATTCGGGATCACCTAATCGACAATTATACTCAACCACATAAGGATCACTACCTACTTTAATAAGGCCTATGAAAACGAAACCATTAAAAGGAATGTTATCTTTTCGTAGACCTTTAATTGTAGGAATTATTATCTGATTTAGAGTCTTTTCGTGAAATTCGGCATCTACAAATGGTACAGGACTTATGGCTCCCATACCCCCCGTATTTGGACCTGTATCACCATCATAGGCGCGCTTATAATCTTTAGCGGAAGGAAGAATTTTATAAGCAGTTCCATCAGTTACGACAAATGAACTCACTTCAATACCATCCATAAACTGTTCAATTACAACTTTTGACCCAGCTTCTCCTAAAGACGAATTTTCAAGCATGTCTTCAAGTGTGGATTCAGCTTCTAGTCTATCTTCTGTGATAATCACACCTTTACCAGCTGCTAACCCATCAGCTTTGATCACGTATGGTGGATTTCTTTTATCAAGGTGGGCTTTTGCCTGTTTTAATTCGCCTGTTTTAAAAGTCTGATAATCTGCAGTTGGGATATTATGTCTGGCCATAAAAGCTTTAGCAAAATCCTTGGAACCTTCTAAAAGAGCTCCTGCTTTAGGAGGGCCTATCACCACCAAGTCTTTGTGTTTATTAGACTCTTCGAAGTAATCTACAATTCCAGCTACAAGAGGAGCTTCCGGCCCAACAATGAGCATATTTATGGAATTGCGTCTTATATAGCGATCAACAGCATTAAAATCCATGGGGTTTAAGGACACGTTTGTAGCAATTTGCTCTGTGCCAGCATTGCCTGGCGCAACGTAAAGCTTTGACAGTAAGGAGCTTTGAGACAATTTCCAGGCCATTGCATGCTCGCGACCACCTGATCCAAGGAGAAGTACATTCATAACATACAAAGCTAACAGGTCTATCTAAATTCAGCAACATACTTTTTCCACACAATTCCCATACTTACTACTAACTTAGCAAAGTGATTTCAGCTGTGATAATTACATACAACGAAGAGCGTATTATTTCTCGTTCAATTGATTCTTTGAAAAGGGTTGTTGACGAGATAATTATTATAGATTCATTTTCTACAGATAGAACAATTGAGATCTGTAAAGAGAAAGGAGCTGTTGTTTGGCAGAATAAATTTGAGGGTTATAAAACCCAAAAGCATTTTGCAGCTACAAAGGCTAAACATGAATGGATATTGAGCGTTGATGCTGATGAAGTTCTCAGTAATGAGTTGATTAACTCATTATTAGAATGGCGAAAAAACCACAAATATTCGAATGATTTAAGTTCTCAACCTTCACAACCCGCAGGATATTTTGTTAACCGCCGTACAGATTATTGTGGAAAGTGGGTGAATTATGGCGGTTGGTATCCGGATAGAAAGTTGCGGTTTTTCAATCGTAATTTGGGGCAATGGTCTGGGAGAAATGTGCACGAATTTGTAAAAATAAAGGAAGGGTTTTCAACAAGTTTCCTAAAAGGGGACTTATTACATTACAGCATTAATGAACCTGCAGAGTTGCTTCGTAAATTATATACATATAGTGAAATGGGAGCTCGGTTTATGAATGAGGAAGGTAGGTCTACGTCTTTAATTGAGGCTATCTATAGGTCAGCTTTTAGATGGTTACGCCAAACCATTTTTCAATTGGGTTTCTTAGATGGGATGTTAGGTTTAAAAATCGCAAAACAAAATACGCTTGCTACATTTTGGAAATATCGCAGGCTAGACTTCATAAATAAAGGAGAAAAGGATATACTCATCATTCAGAATAACTGTATTGAAGAAGCTAATATTGTTATGAATGCGATTAAGTGGTTTAATCCTAGAGCAGTTGTACAGATTAAGAATTATTCTGAAAACTCGACATCTGAGGATGAAATAGACTCAGTTGTTTTAATGTCTTCGCAAAAGAACGATTTGATTTTATACGGGCTTAAACAGCTGCATAAATTTGGCTACCCTGCAGCCCTTCGCTTTCCAGAGGAAAAAGACTGGGAACTTCTGTCATAGAGAGAGAAAAGAACGATTGCAAAAACGGCGAATGTGATGCCAGCTTGCGTTTCAAACGTATCCTCTGTAAGGCATGAAATTACAATAACCCACCAGGCAATTCGTCCTATCTTATTTGTTTTTGTGGAAAGATCTCTTTGCCACGAGAAGACGAATGTTAAGACAAATAATAAAAGGGCAACTCCTCCTCCAGCGATCAACCAAGCCAGAAATTGATTGTGCGTTCTGTGCCTGAATTGAGGGGATAATCGAGTGTCAAGTTCTTCATAAGCTATGTGAAATGCATCAGGTAAATCTCCAGTCCCCACGCCTAAAAATAGATTTGCTTTTGCAATGTAAAGCCCCACTTTAAAATACTCCCATCTCTGAGTCACAGAGTTTCCACTTGGATTTCCTCCGTCAATAAAATTCCCGACTTCAAACCTTAATTCATCTAATCTTAAGGATAATCCCGATGATATTTCTTGTTTTATAGAGGTATTTCCAGACTCTATTGCTATAACGTCTTTCAGGCTTAGATTTTTCACAGCTAGACCATCTTTAGGGACGCCCATAGATGTTAGATATCTCATTAGAGTGTATTTAATATCCTGCCCCTTTAAGTCTTTTGAGTCGAAATCGTATTCACTTTTACTATTCCACTCAGGTCTCATTTCATCCCAAGCTAAGTATGACCAAACCTTATTTCCGTTTTCTTCTAAAACTCTATCCATGTGATGAGTGTACGGTGATCCCCAAGTTGTATGAGATGGTAGAGAAGTAAGTGGTGGTCCTGGCATTACAGTCCAAATCAGCCAAAACCCAGCAACAATACTCATTGCGATAACAGAAAATCTCCATTGATTTTGCAAGCTTAAAACGGTAGTTATTAAAAGCATGCCTGCTCCAGTAACAGATTGAGTTTGCCATACGTATAGTCCAGCAACGATAGCGTAAATGAACACTAGATAGCGGTGCTTATCACTCTTATAAACTAAAAGCCCTCCCCAACCGAGTGCTAGTAGTATCCCCATTCGAATGTGAGATATAAATGGTGACCATTGGCTTGGTTGAAGAGAAACGCCTGATATGGTCTTATAAAAACCAATTAATAGGCCAGCAGCAGCAGCTAAGAAAACAGAAATGACAAAGGCTTGCAATATTCTCTCAATCCATAGTTTTGAGTTCCATTTTACAGATAAAAGGCTCATTGGAACTAGTAAAAGAGGTAGTTTAATTTGCAATGTAGCTAAGCCTTCAGGGATGTTCTCTGTCCACAATAGCCCTATTGTATGCCAAGCAAATAGACCCACCATTGAAGCCAAAAGAAATTTATTTGTAGGAGTTATTAATTGACGAGTAAAAAGCGACATTAACCAGCTTATAGCAATTAATCCCATTCCTAGACTCGTACCAAAAGGACTCCAAGCTATGGACAAGACAGATATGAATAATCCTGAAAGTAGAATTTTTTCCGAAGTACTCACTTACTTAATTATTTGTATTTCCGGAGAGAATTTGCAGGTAGTTACCGCTCTCTAAAGTTGAAATAGCCTCTAAAGCAACTTTATCTTTAGGAAGCTCAAACTTGAAAACTCCAGATGTGTTTTCTAAGTGAAAGACGAGCTCTTTCCCTAAAACTTGCCTTATATCATCTTCGCGAGATGTTAAATCGACTTCTAAATTGGGTTTAATTAGAGTCTTTAAATTTGATATTAAATCTGAGCTATCGATATATTCATCTCCAATTAATCCATCTTCGTTCATTGCTGTTTCTAAATCGAAGATTATTTTTTTTGACAGAGGTTCGTATGGGAAAGTTCTATCGGTATTCTGAAGTACTTGATCGTTAAATTGCTCCTCAGTGTAATGTAGAAAGCTCTCCCACTGGCGGTCACTTACTTCAAACGAATCCAAATCAATAGAGTCATCGATATCTCCAGAAGTATTTACTGCGAAATCAAAGAATACGCCACTGTTAACGAGTCCTTCGACAATATAGTCTTGAGTTTGAGGTTTTAATTCTATGTCTGGAATAACCCCACGACCTTCAATCACTGGTCGCCCATTTTTTGTGTAATAGGTTACAAGAGTTGAATCGGCACTAATTCTAGCATCACCGCTATCATCACGGTCTTCGTAATGCAATCGCTGAACACACCTGCCACTAGCTGTATAATATTTAGCTACTGTGATTTTTATCCTTGACCCGTAGGCTAATTTCTTTGTTTGCTGAACAAGCCCCTTGCCGAAACTCTCTTGCCCTATAATTACCGCTCTATCAATATCTTGAAGAGTTCCAGCTACAATTTCAGAAGCAGAAGCGCTGCGTTCGTCTAATAGGATAGCAAGAGGAATGTTAGGTAGTAAAGCTTTTTGTGAAGTGCTGTAGCTTTTGTTCCATTCGGGCGTTTTACCGCGCATGGAAACGACCTCTTGTCCCTTAGGGACAAAGAGATTTACAATATTCACAGCTTCTCTCAAAAGACCGCCTCCATTACCTCTGAGGTCGAAAACAATTTGCTTTGCCCCCATAGAGTCTGTCAATTGTATAAGAGCTTTCCTAACCTCAATGGTTGCTGTACGAGTGAATTTACTCAGAGTTAAATATCCTGTAGAATCACTAATCATACCAAAATATGGAACGTCAGGTTGTTTAATTTTTTCTCTGGTTAGTGTAATATTTACGAGCTCCTTTTGTGAAGGCTTTTGTATTCCTAGAGTAATGTCTGTGCCAGCAGTTCCTTTGATGAGCTCACCTATCTTAGACATGTCTAAGTGTGAAATATTTGAGCCAGCTATTTGGATTAAATTATCTCCGAGTTTTATACCACCCTGTTCTGCGGGACCATTCTCTATTAGATCTACAACGTAAAAAGTTCCATCCCACCTCTCGTTTAGAGATAACCCCACGCCCCCATACTCGCCAGTTGACATAAACCTAACGTCCTCCATTTTTGATTCAGGGTAATACCTTGTGTATGGATCTAGAGATTTGAGCATAGCTGCAATCCCCGTCTCCATTAACTCTCCAGGGGATAACGGATCAACGTAGAAAATATTTAACTCTCGAAAAGCGGAATTCATTATTTCTAACTGCTTAGACATCTCAAAAAAGCCCTCTTTAATAGGGAGTCTAAGGGAAATAAGAGCTGTGCTGACTATAGCTAACCCAATAAGAAATAATTTATGTGTGTTTTTCATTTTTTATCAGGCATTTCTATAGGGTTGTCGATTAATACGTCAACAATCTTACAAATGTTGTTTTTACACTGATCGAATGTTGGGATTTCTTTTCCGATATAAACGAAGACTATTGCATGTTGGGCTCCACCTTTCTCCCAGTTTGAAAGAAGTCGTGGTTTTTCAAGCCTCCAAGCCTCACGCATTAATCTTTTTATCCGATTTCTGTCTACAGCTCTTTTAAATCTGCGTTTTGAAACAGTAATCGCTATCTGGTATGGGAAATCCGCTTCGAATGTTGTGTGTGTATAGCGTACTAAGAAAGGAAATTTTACAACTTTAGAGCCTTCAGAAAAGGCTCTATTTATTGCGATTACGCTTTTAAGGCGTTCGCCTTTTTTAAATGTGTACCTAGTTTGCACCATTGGAGGCACAAGATAATGTGTAGTCGCTCTACTACTTACCTTTTATGTACTGTTCAATTGCCATCGTCATAGACGGTGCTTTTGCCGTTGGTGCTTTGATATCAATTCTTAACCCAGCAGCCTCAGCCGCTTTTGAAGTTGTAGGGCCAAACACTGCAATTTTAGTATCTCCCTGTACAAAATCAGAAAAGTTTTGGAAGAGTGATTCTATCCCACTTGGGCTGAAAAATACGAGAACATCATACTTTACATCGGTAAGATCACTTAAGTCAGAACATACAGTATTGTACATACAAGCCCTCGAGTAATCTACCCCAAGCTCATCAAGAGCCGCTGGAATAGAGGCCTTTAAAAGGTTAGAGCTGGGTAAAAGGAACTTTTCTTTCTTATGCTTCTTTATGATTGCCATAAGCTCAGGCAAGCGCACCTGTCCGTGAAAAATTTTCCTCTTGCGATAAACTACATATTTCTGTAAGTAATAAGCTGTGCTCTCACTTATACAAAAATATTTCATTGAAGTAGGCACTTCAAATCGTGTTTCATCAGCCATTCTGAAATAGTGATCTACAGCCATTCTAGATGTTAAAATAACGGCGGTATGTTCAGAAATATCTACTTTTTGCGTGCGAAACTCTTTTACATTGATAGGTTCAACGTGAATAAAGGGTCTGAAATCAATAATCAACTTCATGTCCTTTGCTAAATCAAAATACGGGCTTTTTTCCGTAGACGGCTTAGGCTGTGAAATGAGAATAGTCTTGATCTTCTTTTTCATCCTGCATTAGTTGTTCATATTCTCCTGAGATGGCTATCAAAACGAGTTTATTACAAGTAGTATGATAAACACATTGGGGAGAATTTCAAGGCCGCAAAGATACATGATTGCAAATGAAAATATACTCAAACGCTTAATTGAAGTCTGAAAGACTCGCCATAGTCGGAAGCAGCTCCAAAATATCCAAGTCGACAATAGAAGATTACATCCCACATCGGAGTGCAATTGTGAGCGTAATGATAGAATAATTGCAATCACGGAGACAGTAGCTGCCATCCATGTTCTTAGATGTCTATCTATATCCGTAGATTCTTTGATTAAAAGTCTGAGTTTTATAAACCGACTAAGCACTTGAACTGTGAATAATCTAACGAAAACAATAATAGCGCCTAATGCAAATCCATGTAATACGTTATTTAGACATGCATATGATATGGTCGCAAGAGCAATTACACCTTGGATGTGAGCTATTATAACCCCTCCAGTTCTAGGAGCTTCATCAGCACTTCTTTGCCAAATTCGTCTAACATTTAGCAAAGCCCAACCAGCTAATCTCCATTCGCGAGGAAACCCGTGCTTAAGCCATACTATGAGTCCTAAGTTTACAATTGCAAGAGCAAACATTGTACTAAAAGGAGCATCGAGATGTAAGATTTCTATGTCTTCAAACATAGGCTGCAATTTCAACAAATTTTAGTAATATCCCACTTGAATTAATCCTCGATTAATTAATTTTTTTGACAGATGTTCTATTTGCAGCACAACTAAATATGTTCCAGGAGAAACGGGCAGCCCGGTTTCGCTATAGCCTTCCCATCCCCATGTACCTCGTTTATGGACCAATTCCCTCTCAGCAAGTTTCACAATCTCTTCTCCGTTGAAGTTATAAATGGAAACAGAGGTAATAAAATCTAGTTCCTCAATGTTGTTTATTAATTCGAAAGAGATTTGTACCCAATTGTTGTCAGAGTTAGGATTTAGGTTGATCGTCTTGGGAAAAATATCAAGTTCCCCAAACCTAGTATTGACGTTTTCCGCATTTATTTGAGTAGAGTAATTTATAAAACCTGGAGAACTGCCTCCTTGTGAATACGGTGACTTAACCCAAACAGCACCTAAATCATCAACCCTCTCTTGTGAAATATCTTCCGGAAGTTCTTGAATCTCTACTCTTTCAGTCTCGGTTATTATATCCTCAATTTTTGCAAGAATAAGCTCTCTTCCATTCTGAAGAGAAGGTGTCTGAAGCTCAAGAATGACTGATTCGGGCTTACGATTAATGACCCAAGAGGGGCATTCAGAAAAGGCTAATATTCCAGATTCGGGAAACATCCAATCAATTTCCGACATCCTTATGAAATCATTAGGATTAGGACTTTCAGCACTCGAGATTACAAGATTATGCGTGGAGGCTTTAGCTGAGTAAAACCCCTCCGATTCAAGGGAATTACTCGTTGCAAGCTCAATAAATTCCCCACCTCTTATTTTGGGGTTTGATAAAAGTTCATTTAAATAAACAACACTTTCAGAGTCGTAATTTAATGGTATTGACCAAAATTTCTCTTCTATTATAGCACTTCTTTCAGCCTTTAACCAACCATTACAATGTAGAGAAACAGATGCGGAATCTTCATATGAGATTAACGGATTAATTGCTATTGCGCAGTTTTGCCCAGAGCCATAAAACTCCCAATCTATTGGCGGCGACCAGTTTTCACTAAGAAGCACAGTTGAGTCCATAGAATAAGGCGTGTGCCAAGCGAGTTTACCATCAAGAAATCCGAATAATATTGTATTTGGAGTAATTTGTTCATTGTCTTCCATTAATGATTCATCGTTTATTTCTGTTGTCCAATTTTCACCACAGTTTGAAGTTTGAAAATTGCTAATCCTTTTAAGCGGATAGCCTCCTTCGGCTTTTTCTTTATCTAAATGCCAACACCAGCTATATTCAACAAGATCTAAAACAATTTCGTCAAGCTTAATTTCGATTACCCCACTTTTCTCAGCTAATGAACTCCATTGTTCTGTATTTAATGAGCTAATTTTATAGGATTGGTTAGGTGTCAGAATGGGTGCATTAATTAGATGGTTTGAATTTATCTGAAGTTTATATAAATCTATTGAGTGCGGACTTGTGTTTTGGACGTTCACCCATTCTTTTAATCCTGAAGTTGTAGAGGGATTGGTTAGAAAACCAGTAATCTTTAAATCCCCCCACTGGGGAGATGCCACAGGAGTCCAGTCGTAAAGTGTGAATGAAAAGGTTGTATCGCAGGAGCATAACCGTGCGCCATCGAATTGAATATCTATTGATTCATTTAGCGCTAAAGGAGAGCTTAGGTTTACAATCCAGGAGGAGTTTTCCCAAAGTAAATAAGCGCTAAAGTTATTGCTGCTTACAGTTATTTCACAAAGAGGGTCTATATCATGGGAAAAGGAGAACTCTATAATGTCTGTTTTTAAAAGGTGAGCGTTGACATTAAAAGTCTCAATTAAACAGCTGGGTTCAGAAGTCTCATTTTCTCCTGCTAACCATGGGTTTGCCCCGGTAATACTAAGAGACGGAGCCCAATTAGAAGTCAAACCGCAGCCACCGGTATAAATTTTACTTGTGGAACGAGCTGGGATTGAATAGGGTTGCCACCAAGTTCTGTCGTAGGTTATTTGGTCAATCAATGTGCCATCAGGACGAAGAAGAGTTAGGGTCATGCCGTTATCATTAAGGCTTGAGACTCCGGGTAGCTCCGCTTGTAATTTAGGGTAAGGTTCGAACTCGCAAGAATCAAACGCCAATGTGGATATTAAAAAGCGCTCGTTAGGTGCTATAATCCCATTCCAACTATTGCCCGGAATTATGTCAGTAGGTTCAGCAAAAGAGGAGGTGCTATTAGCGATCACACTCCACCTATTAATGTCAACATATTTATCAGATCGATTTAAAATCTCAAACCACTCTACTTCTGGAAATCCTATGGCGGGCGTAGCGTCTATAAACAATTCAGTGATTACAAGGTCTCTAAATTTAGCAGAATTGAGCTGTGTATAGATGACTTGTATAACTGTGTCAACCTCTAAAGTTTTAATTTTAATGTCTTTGAAAACCTCATCTGATAGGGGAGAAGATAACGTGATAAAACTTATGTGTGGGGAAATGTTAGACGTAGTTATAGCGGGATTTTGGGATGATAAAGGCCTAGACCAAACAAGCTCAACAACAGTACTGTCAATAGCTCTATGTGACAATAGCCGTGGCTCGGGGATTGCAACTTCTGTTGTAGTTAGGTCATGTAATCCCCAAGAAAAAGCATCAGTATTGGAAGAAGTACATCGGGCTTCAAATCCAAAACACCGAGGTTGCCAATTGTTCTCAATACTATCAGAAGCAATATTTAATTGTTTA
>JABISU010000198.1 GCA_018700255.1 Flavobacteriales bacterium
CAAAACGAATACGCACGCCTTAAATAGGAGCTTGATAGTATAAGCATTGTAAAGGTTTATTTTCATCCAACGACTCCGGCCGCTACTGTTAAATGCGTGCTGGGATCCACTAAGATAAACGCACCAGTCGTACGATTCTTGCGATAACTGTCAGTTAAAATTGGTGAAGCTGTTTTAATTTTAATTCTCGCGATATCATTTGTAGAAACCACCTTATTTTCCTCATTTCTATGAAGGGTGTTAATATCAATACAGTATAGGATTTCAGTGACTTTTGCCTGCACTTCATTGGTGAGGTGTCTAAGAATAAATCGTGAAGAAGGGTTGAGAGGTTTTTCTCCCAGCCAACAAATTCTTGCGTCTAGAACAGTTGCTACATCAGGCTGATTGTTCATTCTCACAATCATATCTCCTCGTGAAATATCTATATTATCTTCAATAGTCATTGTGACGCTAAGTGGAGGGAAGGCTTTTTCAAGCTCTTTGTCTCCAAGTGTAATTTCTTTAATGGTAGACTCTTTTCCACTAGGTAAAGCTATGATCTTGTCTCCTGGTTTGAACACGCCTGAAGCTATACGTCCTGCGTATCCACGGAAATCTCTATGCTCATCGGTTTGAGGCCTTACAACATATTGAATTGGAAAGCGGCAGTCTTGAAGATTTCTATCTGCGCCAACATGAACATTTTCCAGATGGTGTAAAAGTGTAGATCCCCCATACCAACTCATATTATCTGACTTATCGACAACGTTATCACCTAAAAGAGCGCTTATAGGGATGAATGTGATGTCTGTGATATCAAGGCGTGAACTAAAGCTCTTGTATTCTCGGACTATTTCTCTATATCTCGCCTCATCAAAATCTACGAGGTCCATTTTATTGACACAAACCACCAAATGTCTTAGACCTAGTAATGAAGCAATAAAGCTATGTCTGTTCGTTTGCTCCAGTAGCCCATGGCGGGCATCGATTAATATTATAGCAAGGTCAGCCGTTGATGCTCCTGTAACCATATTTCTAGTATACTGAATATGTCCAGGGGTGTCAGCGATAATGAACTTTCTACGTGGTGTAGCAAAATATCTATAGGCTACATCAATTGTAATACCTTGCTCACGCTCAGCTCTGAGTCCGTCAGTTAGAAGGCTTAGATCAGGTCCATTAATTCCTTTTTGGGTGGAAGCATTTTTAACTGCTTCGAGTTGGTCTTCAAAAATACTTTTAGAATCGTATAATAGACGACCTATAAGAGTACTCTTACCATCATCCACACTCCCTGCTGTTGTAAAGCGTAGAAGCCCGTTAGTTGTTGTTTCGCTCATAGTTCTTATTCTCTAAAAGTATCCGTCTTTTTTTCTATCCTCCATAGCACTCGAACTCCTCTTGTCATCCATTCTTCCACCTCTCTCTGTAATTCGTGTTGCCGCCACCTCTTCGATTATTTTCTCAAGAGTGTCCGCCTCACTTTCAAATGCTCCAGTGATCGTCAAATCACCAAGAGTTCTGAATCTAATGCGTATCATTTCTGGCTTTTCGCCATCTCTGAGGGTGAGGAATTCAGACATGGCAAGAATTTGGCCTTCACGTCTGATGCATTCTCTTTCGTGTGAGAAGTAAAGACTAGGAAGTTCTATTTTTTCTTTCAGGATGTAATTCCAAACATCTAGTTCTGTCCAGTTGTTCAACGGGAAAACTCTAAAATGCTCACCTGGAGCGTGCATTCCGTTAAATAAATTCCAAAGCTCTGGTCTTTGGTTTTTAGGATCCCACTGGCTGAAATCATCTCTATGCGAGAAAAATCGTTCTTTCGCACGAGATTTCTCTTCATCTCTACGAGCTCCACCTACGCATGCGTCGAACCTATTTTCTTCGATGGTGTCGATCAGGGTTGTTGTTTGAAGTTTATTTCTAGATGCGTTATTTCCTGTCTCCTCTTGGACCTTACCCTGAGTAATAGTATCCTGAACGCTACCTACAATAAGGTTAACTCCCATATCCTGAACAAGATTGTCCCTAAAAGCTATTGTTTCACTGAAGTTGTGACCTGTGTCGATGTGAACCAGTGGCATAGGTATCCTTGCGGGAGCAAAGGCTTTTTTAGCTATGTGTGATACGACAATGCTGTCTTTTCCTCCACTAAAAAGAATCGCCGGCTTATCAAACTGAGCCGCAACTTCTCTCATCACGAAAATAGATTCTGCCTCGAGTTCTGTTAGGTGGTCTAAATTGTATAATTCAGTCATTAATGTTTTTTCTTTCTGCCAAGATTTCCGTATTTAAACCAAACTCTTTCGTGAAAATAATATAGCACCATTTTAAGTACTATTTCAACCGACATAAGCCCTGTAGCCTTACTAATATCACCAAAGAATAGATATGCTAAGGCAAACGTTGTTAAGGAAGCAACAATTCTCCAAGTTATGGTTTTAGCAATATGCCTTAATTTAGAAATCTGCTTGTCCATGATAATGATATAATTATTGATTGAATTTAGGATGGGCGGCTAATTTCTCTTCAACTGATTCCCAGTTCGTAAAATGAAATCCTCTATCGTCAATATAAACAGTCGCTGCGAACTTGCTGTTACTTACAGTGTCGAACAACCCAGACATTTCATATTTCTCAAGCCATTCCTCAATAACTAATGCTGGTCTAGAACTCATTATTTTCAGAACATAGCCTTTATCCTTGAGTCTTTTAAGTACTTCTTTAGCTCCTTCCATAGGTGGGTCATATGCATTCTCTAAGCCCTGAAAACCTTTGCTATATCTGTGTATAACGCCATCAAAATCTACGGCTAGAGTTTTTCTTTTATCTAAAGTTTTTAGCTCTTTAGAAGGCACAGGTGATGCTTTAAGAATTTTAGAAATACTCTCTTCCAAGCTTAAGTCGGTTGTGTCGATATCTATGAAATTAGATATAGGTTTTTCAAAATTTTCTACGTGTCTGTCCTCTCTCCCTCGAATTTCTTCAGTGTGAACAAAAATTTCACAGACCTTAGTGATTGCTTTTAGCCCTTCCCTCAGTTCGCGATATGGTGAAACAAGTGAAACTACTACGACATCCCCTTGTTCGTGAAGATAATGAGCAATGTTTTGAGCTTTGAGAATATTTGCTTCACGTCCAACACGAGTATAATCCTTATTTGTGGTGAGACTCCTAAGGTTATCACCGTCAATATGATACGGTTTGTATCCACCTCTTTTAAGTTGGGCTATTAACGCTACTGCTAAAGTTGTTTTACCATGACCGGGCTGACCGGTAAACCAATAAATCATTTGCAATAATTTTATTATTTTAAGAACCTTAGCTAAAGTATAAAGAATATATTATATTTTGTTTCTTAATTTTTTTTTCAAAATTAACGTCTGCGTTCTATCTGGTCCTACACTTAAGATTGAGATAGGAACTCCTGTTTCATCTTCTATCATCTTCACGTAAGAGTTAAGCGTAGCGGGAATATCTGCTACTTCACGCAATCCAGTTAAATCTCCAGGCCAACACTCAAATGTCTTGTAAACGGGCTGTACTTCTTCTGGGCTAATGCCATATGGGAGATAGTCGATTTTTTCGCCCTTATGCATGTAGTGAGTACATACCTCAATCTCGTCAAACTCTCCAAGAACGTCAGCTTTCATCATACATAGCTGAGTCACACCATTTACCATAACTGCATACTTAAGCTGAGGTAGATCCAGCCAACCACACCTTCGAGGTCTGCCAGTAGTAGCTCCGAATTCACTACCTGCAGCTCTTAGTTTTTCTCCAGTTTCTTCAAGAAGTTCAGTAGGAAATGGACCTGAACCAACCCTTGTACAATA
>JABISU010000274.1 GCA_018700255.1 Flavobacteriales bacterium
ATTGTGTCCTTTATTTGATAGCCCGTCAGTTGTAATAATTACGGCAGCTATATTTTTATGAGAAAAAAGATCTCGAACGCCTTCGATCGCACCAGCTATATCAGTTCTTGGAAAATTAAACTTAAGTGAATCCTCTTTGCTAGAAATAGATGATATACTCTGAAGCTGAGTTCCGAAAATAAAACTCTGGGTGTCTATACCTCGATCGTTAAAAAACTTTGGAAGCTCTTTAATCCACGTCTGTAATTCAAGTTTCTTAGCCGTGCTATCTTTCCCCAACCATTGAGATGAAGTACCATCGTGAACTAAAATGATCTTTGATGGTTCTACTTCCTGAGTTAGAGACTTCATCAATGGCTCTAATAGCAGAAAGCAAAGCGTTCCTAAAACAATAAACCTTAATCCCCCTAATCCCCAACGCAGCCATGATTGTGATGGTCTGTCAGTTCCGATGGCGTATCTGAGTAGAGCTAGACCTAATGCAACACAACCGCCTAGAATCCATTTCCACAGTGGAGCGTTTACCTGAATATCCGTCAATAAATCGTGCATCAAAAATTCTTATGCAGTGATCATTCCGCCACAAACGTTTAATGTTTGGCCTGTGACATACGAAGACATGTCACTGGCTAAGAAAATGCATGCATTGGCTACATCCTCAGGTGTTCCTCCTCGTTTCAAAGGGATGGTGTTACGCCATCCTTGAACAGTGTCCGGGTCTAACTTCTCCGTCATTTCTGTTTCGATAAATCCGGGTGCTATTGCGTTACAACGAATGTTGCGTGAGCCTAGCTCAAGAGCGATAGATTTAGTAAAACCAAGCATGCCGGCTTTGGATGCGGCGTAGTTAGCTTGGCCTGCATTGCCTTGCACTCCTACCACTGAACTTATGTTGATGATTGAGCCAAATCTAGCTTTTAACATCGTTTTGAGAACGGCTTTAGTGAGGTTGAAGCAGCTCTTGAGGTTTACGTTAATAACTCGATCCCATTGGTCTTCGGACATTCTCATAAGTAAAGTATCGTCAGTAATCCCCGCGTTATTTACGACAATGTCTATTGTGCCGAATGCTTCTAAAACTTCTTTTACTAGAGATTCTGCATCCGCCATCTTAGAAGCGTCAGATTTAAATCCCTTCGCCATTCCACCATCTGCTGTAAGTTCTTTTTCAAGTTCTATAGCCTTCTCCTCTGAGCTTCGATATGTAAAAGCTACTGTAGCGCCTTGAGCGATGAATGACTTTGCTATAGATTTACCGATGCCTCTTGAAGCTCCTGTAATTATTGCGATTTTTCCTTGTAATAACATATTTATTCTGGTAAAATATTTGCTGCCTTAGCGATCATCTCTGCGATATCTTGTACATCGACTGTATTTGATTTTTCTGCGGACTTCACTCCATCTGTCATCATGGTGTTGCAGAATGGACAGCCTGTAGCAACAACGCTTGCTTTTGTTTCTAGAACATCTTCAGTACGTTCGTCGTTGATTTCCTTGTTTCCTTTTTCTGCTTCCTTGAACATCTGTGCCCCACCTGCTCCACAGCATAGGCCTTTTGACTTACATCGTCGCATCTCAACAAGTTCAGCATCGAGTGCTTCGATGACAGAACGGGGAGCTTCGTACTCACCATTTCCTCTGCCTAAATAGCATGGGTCGTGGAAGGTAATTCGCTTTCCTTTAAAGGGGTGGTCGTCAGCAAGTGTGAGTTTTCCGTCAGCAATTAATGTTGCAATAAACTGGCTGTGGTGCATTACTTCATATTTCCCTCCGAGCTCAGGGTACTCATTTTTCATGATGTTAAAGCAGTGCGGGCAGCCTGTAACGATTTTTTTGATTCCGTAACCGTTTAAAACGGAAATGTTTGCTGCAGCTTGCATTTGGAATAGAAATTCGTTTCCAGCTCGCTTTGCAGGATCACCTGTACAGCTTTCCTCTGCACCGAGTACAGCAAAACTTACTTCAGTGTGATGTAATATCCTTGCAATTGCTTTGGTTATGCTTTTTGCTCTATCGTCAAAACTTCCAGCACAGCCAACCCAGAAAAGAACATCAGGAGCTTTTCCTTCGGCAGTCATTTCCGCCATTGTATGTACTTTAAAAGTATTCATTGTTTATGCTTCTTTAATCCAATCTCCTCTGCTCGCAGCGGGGAAAGCCCACGGAGCACCGTTATTTTCAATATTGTTAAACATAGCAGTTATGGGTTCAGGAGATTTGCTATCCTCCATAATGAGGCTTCTGCGCATGTCTAAGATGATTCCCATGGGACTGATATTGATAGGGCAGGCATCTACACACGCTTGGCACGAGGTGCAAGCCCAAAGTTCTTCTTCAGAAATATAGTCCCCCAATAATTTCTTTCCATCTTCTTTAAACTCACCAGAATTAGTATCTCTATTTTCTCCTATCTCATCCATTCTGTCTCTACAATCCATCATTATCTTCCTAGGCGACAATTCTTTTCCTGTATTGTTAGCAGGACAAACAGAAGTACACCTACCACACTCAGTGCATGAGTAGGCCTCCATAATCTGTTTCCAGGTTAGATCTGAGCCATCTTTTACTCCAAAACACGGAGTATCCTCAACTTCCCCTTCAGGTAATGGTGCAGGAGTAGCGTACGGATCGGCAGTGGGGTCCATCATAAGATCCACTTCCTTTTTCACAGATGCCATATTATCCATCTTAGAACTTTCGTCAAGATTAGAATAATATGTATTAGGGAAAGCGAGTAAAATATGGAAGTGTTTCGAATAGGGCACGTATACCAGGAATGATAGAACTCCTGCAATGTGGAACCACCAAAACCCACGTTCAGCAAAGACCAATCCCACATCGCTAAGACCTACGTAAAGAGGGGTGAGGTATTGGCTTATCGGAAAACTACCCGCTACACCGTAATGCTCAAGTCCTCTTCCCATTGCAATAGCGTCTGAAGCATTCATGCTTAGAAAAGCGAACATCAGTAAAATTTCAGCAACTAATATGATATTCGCATCTAGAGACGGCCAACCGCCCATTTCCTTTGATTTAAATCGAGCTAAACCTATAACGTTTCTTCGAATTAGAAATACAGCACAAGCAACAAGAACTCCCAAGGCAAGAAACTCAAATGCTCCAATTAACAAATCGTAAATAGGACCAACAAAAGAAAATACACGATGTGTACCGAGTATTCCATCAATCACAATCTCTAGCATTTCGAGATTTATGATAACGAATCCGATATAAACAAATATGTGTAGGATACCTGCTACGGGTCTAGCTACCATCTTGCTTTGGCCTATAGCTACAAGCGCCATAGTCTTCCAACGCTCAGCTTTGCGATCAGATAAATCAATATTTCGCCCCATATTAATATTGCGGCGGATAAAAGCAATACGGCGAGCGAAAAGAGAAATTCCCAGCCCTAACATTAAGACAAAAATAAACTGTGAAATCATCGTGTTTTCAGCCTTTTATTGTTGTTTCCCTATTTCTTCACGAATCATTTTCTCCATTCGTTTGATATCTCCTCTAGACATCTTCGCATCTTGTTTTCTTCCAAAAAGGCTCACCCTAACATATTTCCAAGGGTTCAGCTGTAAATCGTCTAAAAGCTCTTGTATTTCAATATTAGATTCGACTAAACCATTGTAAAGTGAGTCATCAACCATTAATTTACCCAAGGTTCCTTCACCATTATTAACTCGTTTTGTCATAACGGTGATTTCTTCCATAGCTCTGTCAGCTTTAGCCATCGTTGTAGCAATATCTACAATAACTAAGGAGTCACTTAGGTCAGAAAAATTAGAAATTATGTTTGTAATATTCTTATTGTTATTGCTTAAGTTTAGAGCTAAAGCATCAACATTAGACATTACTCGAGTGAAGATAATTCTATTCTCCTCAACAAGACTGTCAAGATTAACAGCTGTATTTTCAAGTGTTCTGAGCGTTCGTTGCATGCTTTCAAATGCAGATGGGAGGCCCTGTGTTGCATCGTCTTCAAAGACTGCTTTCATATTCAAAAGAATATCGTCAACACCTTTAATCAGCTCTTCAGTTTTACGCCTAAGTGGTTCTAATTCCTTTCTAACAGCGGCTGTGATATCCATCTCAACTGAAGAAAGTAGAGTGTCCCCATCTTGAATATATATTTCTGTAATGCCCGGCTCAATCTTTATAGCTTTTGTACCAAAGAGGTCAGAAGAGTAAATTTTTGCATCAGAGTCAATCGGTACTTTAAGCTCAGATTTTTCAATAGTAAACTCTACAAGTAGAGCACCATCTCCATCCTCTAGGAAATTAACATTCGTAACCTGTCCCACTTTAAAACCATTAACTAGAACAGGGTTCGAGACGGCAAGACCTTCAATTCTTTCGTAAACCGCAAATAAATGAATTTGTTTACTCAGTGGATTAAATCCCTTTAGGTAGTTCAGCCC
>JABISU010000098.1 GCA_018700255.1 Flavobacteriales bacterium
ATTCATTTTGTAGCTACTCATTGATTCCAGCATGAAGTAGGTTTCTTGCTGACTCTAAAGGCAATTGAAGCAAGGAAATAACCGTATTTATCATCAAGACCTGGATCAGCTCTTTGCAAACCCTCTGAAGAAGAAGCCCCATCGGGTAAAACGAGTATTCTATCAGCCATTTCAAAAGCCAAATCCCCACGAGCTTGCCTAATTTCAACAGAGTTAACATAGGATGTACTGACATCGTCTAAATAATCAGTCCAAGTCTTTCTAATCCCCCACTCCAATTGAAAAGCTATCGCTGAACCTAAATTAATTTTAAAACCCATTCCAACAGGGATAGCTAAGCCACTTAGCTTATAAGGATTCGTGTCAAAAACCCAACCCTGCCCTTCAGTTCCTAATGGCTGCAAAGGATGCCAATTACCAAAACTATCCATTGCCTCAGGATCATGTGAGAAATATGCTAATCCCGCAGTCAAATATCCAGTAAGTCTATCCTCAGGATTACCCATAATATGATCTATGTAATTAATCTCTCCCGAAATCGAAAATTCAACAATTTTATTTCTAAAATGCAAGTTTCTATTCTGAGCCCAAGAATTCTGACTGTCCTCATCCCATGCCTCAACTACTCCCTGTAAAAGCTGAAGTCTCACCCCCACTCTTGAATTAAAATTATGCCTATAGTACCCACCTTGTGTAACGTGCTGTCTACCACTAAGCGGATTGTTAGGGTTGAGATCTCCGAGATAATATGAAGTCCCTATTTGGTAACCAATTTCTGCGCTAGAACTTTGAAACGTTTGGGCTGACAATTCTGAATTTATTAGTGCAATTAGCCCAAACAATAGTAAAGAAATTTTGCCTTTCATCGTTCGCGCGGATCAATTCCCCAATGCATCTTAGATCGGATAATATTAAAGAAATTTTGATGCTCTAGGTTTAAAAATTTAGCTTTAAACGGAGCAGGATTTATTGTGACTTTAGACCTTGCATCAATTCGAAAAGAACGGCTATCTAATGACAGTAAAAAACTTGCGTCACGCCCATCAGGTGAAAGAGTAATCTCACCTTCTATAGGAACAATCAAAGGACGATTTGTAAGATTATGTGGTGCGATAGGGTTAATTACAACGACTTGAGAACTTGGGGAAATTATAGGACCACCTGCACTTAGGCTATATGCTGTAGAGCCAGTTGCCGTTGATACGATTAGGCCGTCAGCCCAGTAAGTATTTACAAATCTATCCTCACGATGAACTTCAACAACGACCATGCTTGCTGTGTCTCGTTTATGAATCGCCACTTCGTTTAAAGCGTATGGGAATTTACCAAGATCTACTCCTTCAGATTCAACTTTTAAAAGAGAGCGTTCATCTATCCAAGTTTTTCCTGAAATTATTGCATCAATCGCAACATCGATTGAGTCCGTACCTACATTAGAAAGAAAGCCCAATGTACCGGTATTGATACCCATAATAGGAACACCTTTTTCCGAAGCTAAAGTACATGACTCGAGAAATGTCCCATCTCCACCCACAGAAAATAAAACATCATAACCTTCAATATCTCCAGCACAAGAAAATGTTTTAAACGTCGAAGGCACTTCTGTTGATTTCTTTAGCAAATCCATAAACTCTACGTAAACAAGAGCCTCAGAATCTAGACCTTGAATACGATCTACAAGATGCTGAACAGCATCATTGTGTTTTTGCTTGAATGGTTTTCCAAATAAAGCTATTCGCATAAATTGTGATTTCTGGGCTTAATCCGTTTCTAGATAACGCATAAAGGCGTCAAACTTGCTGCGAAGTTCGTCCTCAACCTCTGGAGAATTAAAGAAAGTCAATATTTTGTAATCGAAACGTTCAAATGATGAGAGTATTGCCGCAATTTTCGTGGTATTTAATTTTATTGTCACAATAAGAGCGCCTGAGTCTTTTTGCGTCATATTAAAGCTCGTTATCTTAGTGCTATTCTCTTCAACCAGTCTAGAAATTTCAGCTAAACTATACTTTGCAGATGTGATTTCTAAAATCACGGTACTTCCTTCTAAACCCCAACCGGCTTCTTTAGTAAGGAAGCTCATGACAGCTCCTCTATCAATGCTCCCCATGTATTTCCCCTGAAATACGACAGGCAGGATATCTACATCGGCACGTGACATTTGGGCTACA
>JABISU010000079.1 GCA_018700255.1 Flavobacteriales bacterium
AACTCCACGGCTATTTCTCCTCCCTGCCCAGGCATTATAGGGTCTTTAGGCCAAGATTTTGCAACCGTACACCCACACGTAGCATGCACGTTAGCAAGTAAAAGAGGAGAATCACCAGAGTTAACGAATTTGAATAAATGATTAACTCTCTTCCCCGAAGTTATCGTTCCAAAGTTGAATGAGATGTTGTCCATCTCTAAAATAGGCCCTGACTCGTTAGAAGCAATGTCAGATGAATTAGCCGTAGCGCTAATATTTATTAAATCGGTGCTTATACGACCATTATCTGTTCCGTCCACACAGTTAGAGAGTGCTACTACAACTACTGCAAGCAGAATGTATTTTGCTGGCGCTGTCATTATATTAAACCTCTGCCGGTTTTTTTAATATCTCCTGACTCTTTAAGCTTGGTAAAGAGTTGGTCTAAGATGCCGTTAATAAACCCATGACTTTTCTCCGTGCTGTAGAACTTAGATAGCTCGATGTACTCATTCAACGTCACTTTGAGTGGGATAGAAGGGAAGGTCTTCGCCTCGGCTAGAGCCATCTTCATGATGATTTTATCTAAGAGAGCGATTCTTTCCAACTCCCAGTTTTGAGCTCCTTCTTTTATGAGCTTTTCATTTTCTACTCCTTGCGCAAGAGATTGTGTGAATAGGTTTTTTGCGAAAGACTTATCGTCGTCGTCATTTCTCCAAAGCGGAAGAATTTCCACGTCCTCATCTTCTTCTTTAATGCTCTTAATGGTTTTAATTACCATTGAAGCCGCGTGGTCTAAGTCGTCTATCCAAAATATACTCTTCTCTTCCAACATATCCTGAAACGCCTCATCATTAATGAGGTGTTTTTTAAACATACGAATTAAAGATTCTCTATCGTGTCGAAACCCTCTATCCTCAGATTGCATGTATTCTGTAAACTCTTCGTGAACGAGCAGCCCTCTATATAGGTTGCGAAGAAGCTCACCGTCCTCCCCCCAACTCACTCCAGCCTTAGAAAGTTTGTTCTTCAGCTTCTTGCTATTTGCGAGTATCCTTAAAGGAGAATTTCTCACAAATTTTGTATTTGGATGGAGATCTTCGTCTGTGGGAAGTTGTTTTTTACGTCCCGTCTCAATCTTGTCTATCGCTAATTCCTGCATCTCCGCTACCATAGAAAGGAGCATGAGATATAGTTCGTACATCTTATCTATACTGTGATCTAAAGCTTTCTTGGCTTTTGTAGCATTGCTGTCTTCGTCCTGATAGAATCCGTAGAGGATATGTAGGATTTTTATACGGAGGTGTCTTCTGTTCAGCATGTCGTCGTTACGTGGAGCGAATTTAGTCATTTCGTGTTGTGAATTACACATGAGAAGCATCTACTTTTGCATTATGTTTACTTCCCGTTTTTCATCCTATTCTTTTTCCGATTTTTTTCTCTCAATCCTACTTCTGTCAGGCCTGTCAATTGTGCTTGAAGGGTGCACTAAGATTGTCGATGTAGAGTTGCCTGATTCTGAGCCTTTACTTGTAGTTGAAGGCACAATCCGTAACGGGGATACACCTATCGTTTTTCTAAGTAAAACCCAAGGGTATTTCGATCCCGTAGGCGACCTCTCAGAGAGCTTGTTTTTAGGTGGGGCAGAGGTAACTGTTTCCGCTAACGGCGTACCCTACCTCCTTGATGAAATTTGCACCCAGGACCTCTCCCCAGAGATTCTTGAAGTGTTTGGAACCTCTTTAGGAATAGACCCTCAGGTTCTTGCTGACAATCCCTTTTGCGCCTACACTTCTTTTGATGAGCCAGCTCTTATAGGTGTTCATGGGGTGACTTACGACCTTCATGTTCTATACGATACTCTTGAGGTAACGTCCTCTTCTAAAATTGAAAACATTGTCACTATAGACTCTACGGCTTTCGTTATTCCAACTACGGCTCCGAGCGATTCTATGGGTTTCATATCGACTTCATATACTGATCCGGATACTTTGGGAAATTGTTACCGCTGGGCATCGCGTAGAGTGGGAGTGGACCCCTCCTTCATCTACCCATTGGGATCTGCCTGGGACGATAGTTTCGGTAACGGCACGCCATTAACTTTTACTTTCTTTAGGTACGCTGAGGATTTCTCTGAAGAGCCTGAAGGTGAAGCTGGCTTTTGGAAAACTGGCGACACCGTCCTCGTTCGTTTCGAATCAATAGACAGATCGGCTTTTTCTGCCATTATGACTTTCGAGGCAGCCGCTTCTGCGCAGGGAAACCCTTTCGCACCCCCGACTAATGTGAAAACGAATATAGAAGGTGGACTAGGATGGTGGATAGCATACTCCACTTCAGTTGATACGGTTTTTTGTAACTAGCTTCACTTGTCTTATTTTCATCCCATGAAATCTCACATCACTTTAGCTCTCGCGATCTTTCAGCTTTGTTTTATCTCCTCTTCAGCCCAAACTTCCTTCTCTCTCCCCATCTCCTCGGTAGAGATTCACCAAGAAGGAGCTAGGATTGTTCATTCGGGACCTGTTCAACTCAAAACTACAGTTTGCACTATTGAGATATCAGACCTCTCACACGATTTAGATTTCAACTCTATATCTATAGAAATGCCTGAAGGGAGTTCTCTAGAGTCCATCAATTTCGAGGTCCGAGCTCGTCCGTCTTCTCACACAAATGAACTAAGTATGGTTTTGGAGAGCCTGTCTAAGTTGGATGTAAAAACTCGTATGCTCGAAGCAGTGCTTCACACCTATAAAGAAGAACAACTTTTCCTTAGTGCTAACCGTAGTATAGGAAGTTCCCAAGAAGTACTCCTTGTTGACGATGTCATTGAAATGGCCGACTTCCTTCGTGAAAGAAACCAATCTCTAGCCCTAGATATCCTCGATGTTTCATTAGATATCGAAAGTCTAGAATTAGAATCTGCAGAACTTGAAGCTCGAAAGACTGCCCTAGAGCGAGTGGGCTCAGACCTAGAAGGTGTCATTACCCTAGTAATAAATAACTCCATCATATACAGGAGCGACCAGAACCTCACCCTCAAGTACCTCACTCCATCCGCCCATTGGGCCCCCGAGTACGAAGTTAATTTCTCCACTGACGGTATCCTTGTCAAGCGCTATGCTTCAGTCACCCAATCCTCAGGCCTCGATTGGTTATCAGTGCCTCTAACCCTCATTTCCGGCCGTCCTTCGGGCTCTCTCGCTCCATCACCATTCGAGGACTGGATCATAACTTCCTCTGGAAAAGCTTCTTCCTATCCTTCTTTTAACGATAAACCTCAATTGTCTTCAAAACCAGTTTCGAGATCTTACGCTGATATTCAACAAACATCATCTTACGTAGGTAAATCTCGCTACCGTTTCGAACTCGAAACCACCTCAGTTATAGCTTCCGATGGCAATCCAACTCGAGTAGAAATGGACGAGTTCCCACTCGATGGCGATCTGCGATATTTTGCAACTCCCGCACTTAACTCCGAGGCGTACACTACTGTTCGAATCGCCGACTGGTCTGGCCACAAATTCATGGATGGAAAAGCCCAAGTAATAGCTGACAACTCATACTTAGGTAGCTTTCCACTAGAACTGCCTGTAATAGGAGATACCATGTTAATTTCACTCGGATCTACCCCCCATGTCCTTTGTTCAAGAGAATTGTCAGAAGAACTTTCTAAATCTACATTCCTTTCTCGTAAAAAGGTCACTTCCACATGGATACTCGCTGTCGAGAACACCCTTTCCGACTCCATTTCTGTCGATCTCATCGATGCACTCCCTCAATCCTCAACACGTAACGGCGACATTGAGATAGAGGTATCAGCTTCCGATTCAGGTGAAATAGACCTCATCAACCATCTCGTCACATACTCCCTCGAATTAGCCCCAGGAGAACGCCGCAAAGTTTCCCTGGCGATCTCTGTTACGTATCCCAGACGTTCCATTTTGAGAGGGCTTTAAATATCGATTACGAACTTTTTCTTCTCTGATTATGAAAGGCGTCTTTTGTCATATTCTATTTATATATTTATCGAATGAACTCACATGAAGTAGACTACAATATTTTCGGAGATGACCTCCAGGCCGTAGAAGTTGAATTAGATCCACAGGAGACGGTAGTGGCAGAAGCCGGAGCGATGAATTGGATGGAAGACGGTATTAC